>NZ_DJTK01000047.1:17775-91846 GCF_002438225.1 Pseudomonas sp. UBA6310
CGCTGCGACTCAGTGCTTGTGCTCGCCGTCCATCTTCATCCCCGCCGCCGGCGCATCCGCCTGAACCGCCACCTCGACCTGCACGTCGCCGGCCTTTTCGAAGTCCAGCGTCAGCGGGAAGCGCTCGCCCAGCGCCGGATGCTTGTTCAGCTCGAAGAGCATCACGTGGTAACCGCCGGGAGCGAAGCGGGCTTCGCCGCCGACCGGCACGTCCACTGCCTGCACCTGCTGCATCTTCATCATCCCGTCCGCGCCGTGCACGTGCTCGTGCAGTTCGGCGCGGGCGGCGATCGGGGTGTCGGCGCCGAGCAGGCGGTCAGCGGTCTTGCCTTCGTTGTGCACCACGAAATAGGCGGCGATGGTCGGCGCCACCGGCGGCATCGCGCGCGACCACGGGTGGTCGATGTGCAACTGGCCGGCCTGGTATTCATGGGCGGCGGCGTTCAGGGCGCAGGCGCAGAGCGTGGCCAGCAGGAGAGCTTTCTTCAGCATGGTGAATCCTCGAAATCGGAAAACGGCGCCTTGTGGCGCGGATCGCGGTCGCAGCGGCGCTGCGTGGTCAGCGGGTAATCAGCCGAGGAAAAGCGGGGAGGCGCGCGGATTGGCCGAGGGCCAGACATCGCGCGGCGCGGCCGACGTGCGCGTGGGGATCGCGGAGGACGTAACGTCCACCGCCGCGGGGGCGACCAGGCGCCAGAGGCTGCCCGACGCCGAAGGGCTGTCGCCGGCCGAACACAGCGGGCATTGCAGATCGGCGAGCAGGGGCGTCGAACGGTCGCCGCCTTCCTTCAGCGCCGCGCCGGAGTTACCCAGCGCCGAACAGAAGCCGCCACCGAGGCCGGCGAGATCGAAGCCGCTCATCTGCCCACGGTGCAGGCTGCTGGCAAATGCGCCGAGCAGGACGCTGAACAGCAGCGCCCCGAGCAGCGACGCGGAATGGCGGCGGGAGAAGGTCATGCCGGCGACTCTACCACCCGGCCCGGAAGCGGCAAATGACCTGCCGCAGGCTCCGCGCTCACGCCGCGAAGGGCGCATCGGCCAGCAGCGCCTGGCAGTGCCGCGCCACGTGCTCGCGCAGCAGGTGCACCGCGCGGTTGAGCTGGGCGCGGTGCGCGCAGATCAGGTTCAGCGGCGCCGCGTCGCCCGGCATGCCCGGCAGCAGCACACGCAGCCGGCCAGCCCGAACGTCATTGGCGACATCCAGCCAGGATTTGTAGACCAGCCCGCGCCCGGCCAGCGCCCAGCGGCGCACCACGTCGGCATCGTCGCTGCTGCGATCGCCGCTCACCGTCACGCCGCGTTCGCGGCGGCCGTCGCTGAAGCTCCAGCGGTCGTGCAGCCGCCCGGCGATCATGTAGAGCAGGCAGTTGTGCGCGCCGAGGTCCTCCAGGCGGCGCGGCTCGCCGTGCGCGGCCAGGTACTCGGGCGACGCGCAGAGCACCCGGCGGTTGCCCGGCGCCACTGGCAACGCGACCAGGCTGGAATCCTCCGGCGCGCCGTAGCGCAGGGCGATGTCCACCGGCTGGCGGAACAGGTCGGCATTGCGGTCGCCCAGCAGCAGGCGCAGTTGCAGCTGCGGATGTGCCTGCTGGAAGCTGTCGAGCCAGGGCAACAGCAGGTTGCGCCCTAGGTCGGAGGGCGCCGAGAGCTGCAGCAGGCCGCCGATCTCGGCGCGCCCGCTGAGCAACAGGTCACGCCCCTCGGCGAGGTTCTGCAGCGCGTTGCGGGCGAACACCAGGTACTGCTCGCCTTCCGCGGTCAGCCGCAGGCTACGGGTGGAGCGGGTGAACAGCCGGCTGGCCAGCTCCTGCTCCAGGCGTTTGAGCGCGGCGCTGGCCACCGCCGGCGACAGGTCGAGCAGCCGCGCAGCGGCGGACAAACTGCCCAGCTCGGCAGTACGGACGAACACCTGCAAGTCATCCAGACGAAGCATTTTCAATTCCCTGTTGAAACAGACTCTATTCCTACCGGGTTTTTACAATCCCGAAAATAGGCGAGCATGCCTTCACTTCGAGAAACCTCACGGGAGAACCCTCATGAAAGCCATCGCCTACACCCAGTCGCTGCCCATCGACGATCCGCAATCGCTGCAGGACATCGAGCTGCCCGAGCCCACGCCCGGCCCGCGCGACCTGCTGGTGGAGGTGCGGGCGATCTCGGTGAACCCGGTGGATACCAAGATCCGCCGCAACGTGCAGCCCGAGGCGGGCCAGCCCAAGGTGCTCGGCTGGGATGTGGCCGGAGTGGTCAAGGCGGTAGGTGCCGAGGTCAGCCTGTTCAAGGTGGGCGACGAAGTGTTCTACGCCGGCGCGCTGGACCGCCCGGGCGCCAACAGCGAGCTGCACCGGGTCGACGAACGCCTGGTCGGGCACCGCCCGCAATCGCTGGACTTCGCCCAGAGCGCGGCGCTGCCGCTGACCGCGATCACCGCCTGGGAGCTGCTCTTCGAGCGATTGCAGATCGCCGAGGGCGAGGCCTCGCGCGGGCAGAGCCTGCTGATCGTCGGTGCCAGCGGTGGTGTCGGTTCGATCCTCACCCAGCTGGCCACCAGGCTCACCGGGCTGACGGTGATCGGCAGCGCCTCGCGGCCGCAAACCCAGGAATGGGTGAAGAGCCTCGGCGCCCACCACGTGATCGACCACAGCAAGCCGCTGGCCGAAGAACTCCAGCGGATCGGCGTCGGCCAGGTCACCCACGTTGCCAGCCTGACCCACACCGACCAGCACCTGGCGCAGATCGTCGAAGCGCTCGCCCCGCAGGGCAAACTGGCGCTGATCGACGACCCGGAGTCGCTGGACATCCGCCAGCTCAAGCGCAAGAGCCTGTCGCTGCACTGGGAGTTCATGTACACCCGTTCGCTGTTCCAGACCGACGACATGATCGAGCAGCACAGGCTTCTCGAGCGGGTCTCCGGGCTGCTCGATTCGGGCGTGCTGCGCACCACCGTCGGCGAGCACTTCGGCCGCATCGACGCCGCCAACCTGCGCCGCGCCCATGCCCTGCTGGAGAGCAACAGGTCGGTGGGCAAGATCGTGCTGGAAGGCTTCTGAGGGCTACGGTGGAGAGCGGCGTTTCGTCGGCTGCTTGACTCAGGTCAGCGGCTGCCGGGGATTCGCGCCTAACCTGCAGATTCCACCTTTTCGGGAGGTTATGGCATGAAGATCTCGGTCCGCGACACCGGAACCCCCTCGAGGCGCTGGCAGGTGCAACTCGACGGCTTCGCCGTGCAGTTTCGCAACGAAGCGGAAGCCCGCCAGTTCGTCAGCACCCTGCAAACGCGCCTGAACGCCCCGCACCCGCTGCCGCACAGGCTGCTGCGCTCCGCCTGAGGGCGCATCCCCGAACGCCGCAGTCGCCCTCCGGACGGCTGCGGCGTTTTCGTGTCCGGACTATTCGTTCGACGGGTGCGCGAGGGTGGTCTCCAACTGCCCGCTGAACCAGGCCAGCACCGCCGCGATCAGCCCGCAGAGCGCGATGACCGACGCCATCGGAACCGCGCTGCCATCGTGCAGCGCGCCGACCAGCCAAGAGGCGCCAGCGGCCACGGCGAACTGCAGGCTGCCCATCAGCGCCGATGCGCTGCCGGCGTGCTGGCCCTGCTTGGCCATGGCGCAGGCGGACGCGTTGGGGATGATGCAACCCAGGCTGGCCATGCCGATGAACAGCGGCACCATCAGTACCCACAACTGGGCCGGGCGGAACAGCGCCAGCAGCAACAGCGCCGCGCCGGCGAAGAAGTACAACCACACCAGCCGGCGCAGCCAGAAACTCGGCCCACGCAGGCGCAGCAGCCGCGCGTTGATCTGCGCGGCGAGGATGAAGCCCGCCGCATTGCTGCCGAACAACCAGCCGTAATGCTCGGCCGGCACGTCGTAAAGCTCGATGAAGACGAACGGCGACCCGGCGATGTAGGCGAACATCCCGGCCATCGCCACGCCGCCCGAGAGGCCGAAGGCGAGAAACTCGGGGTCGCGCAACAGGCCGAGGTAGCGCCGCAGGGTGCCGCTCAGGGGCGGACGGGGATGATCCGCGGAGAGGGTTTCCGGCAACCACAGCGCCACACCGGCCCCGGCCAGGGCGCCGAACAGGGTCAGGCAGACGAAGATCGAAGCCCAGCCGAAGCTGTTCAGCAGGAAACCGCCCGCGAAGGGCGCGAGGATCGGCGCCAGGCCCATCACCAGCATCAGTTGCGAGAACACCTTGGCGCCGTTCACCGGGTCGCACATGTCGCGCACCACGGCGCGGGAAATCACCATCCCGGCGCAGCCACCGAGCGCCTGGACGAATCGCGCGGCGATCAGCCACTCCAGGCTCGGTGCCAGGGCGCAGGCGATGGACGCGAGGGTGAACAGGCCGACGCCGAACAGCAGCGGCCCCCGCCGGCCGAAGCGGTCGGCCATCGGCCCGTAGCCCAGTTGGCCGATGGCCAGACCGGCGAAATAGGCCGCCAGGGACAGTTGCACATGCTCCACGTCGGTGCCGAAGGCGACCGCCATGGCGGGGAAACTGGGCAGGTAGAAATCGATGGCCATCGGCCCGAAGGCACTCAGGGAGCCGAGAATCAACAGCAGGCGTAACGGCATGCGTAGGCATCTCCAGGGGATACGGGATGCCCGCCGCGCGGACGCGGCAGGCCGGCGTCTGACGCGCCCTGACCGACAAGGGTACCCAGACCACCGGCGAATTACACCTCGTTGCGCAGGCGCGGCGACTCCCGGTCCGGGCCTGCCGTCGCTGTCACGCCGCCCTGTTCAGGCCGCGTCGACCTGATAGCCCTCCTCGCGGATCGCCTCGATCAGCGCCTGCGCCTCGGCCTCGCTTTCCACCCGGACTTCCCTGGCCGCCAGATCGACCTCGACCTGCGCCTGCGGATCGACGCCCTGCAACGCTGCGGTCACCGCACGCACGCAATGGCCGCAGGTCATGCCTTGAACCTTGAATATCTGCATGGAATCAACTCCTCTATGGAAAGTGATTGCAGTCTGGACCTTCACCTCATGGCAAGGTCAAGGCTGTCCCCGTCTCAGGAGTAACGCAGATGCGCCGTTCATTGATCGCCCTCACGCTCGCCTGCCTGGCCGCGTTGCCGCCGACCGCCAGCGCCCAGCAACCCGATGGCTACGCGGTGCTGATCGTCTCGCGCGACCGCCTCGAACTCGCCAGCCTGTGCGACATCGGCGTCTACCTGCAGGACGAGCTGGCGGCGCGGCTGATGCCGGGACAGGAGGCGGCGTTCAACCTGCCGCCGGGCGCGCTATCGATCCGGGTCGACTCGATCAGCGGGCCGGGCCCGTGCAAACCGGGGATGCTCCGTCCCAGCCCCCAGCGCATCGACCTGCGGGCCGGCGAGATTCGCCACTACGACCTCGCGCTGGGCGTTGGCGGCTACTACCTGCAGGCCGGCAACCGCTGACTGCGCGGCAGCATTCGCTACAAAAAGCCTCGTGACGGACGTGTGCGTATCCCCCTTCAAAACAGCAGGGTATATTTAGCCTGCTAATGATGAGGGAACACAGAATGGCCCGTTACTCGAACTCCCAGATCGCCCTGCACTGGCTCACCGCCGTGTTGATGGGGCTGATCATCGCCCTGCCCTACGGTCGCGATGTCTTCGGCGACTTCCTCGGCGGCACCGGCGGCGTATTCGTTTTGCACAAATCCCTCGGCCTCGCCGTGCTGGCGCTGACCGTGCTGCGCCTGCTGGTTCGCGCACGCCGCGGCGCGCCGCAGATACTCCCGCCCGATGCCGTGTGGCAACAGCGCGCGGCCAAGGCCGGACACGCGCTGCTGTACCTGCTGCTGGTGCTGATGCCGCTCTCCGGCCTGCTGTTCGGCAAACGCCCGCTGGAGCTGTTCTGGCTGATCCCCCTCGAGCCGCTGCCGCTGTCCGATACCACCCGCGCGGCGGCCAAGTGGTTCCACGTCACCGCCCAGTGGCTGCTCTTCGCGATGATCCTCGGCCACGCACTGATGGCGCTGGTGCACCACTACGGCAAACGCGACGGCGTGCTCGCCGCGATGCTGCCGGCGGCGCGCGGCTGAGTCTTCGCGCTTCCGCTTGACCTTGCCCAGGGGTCAAGGTTGAGCATGGGTCCATCGGCCATCCAGGAGTATTCCCATGCCCAGCCCGACCCTTCGCTACGACCTGCCCATCGCCGGCATGACCTGCGCGTCCTGCGCCGGTCGCGTCGAACGCGCGCTGGGCAAGGTGCCCGGCGTCAGCGTGGCCAACGTCAATCTGGCGCTGGAGCGCGCGCATGTCGAAGCCGACGGCGTCGCCCTCGACGACCTGATCGGCGCGGTGCAAAAAGCCGGCTATGAGGTCCCGAGCCAGCGCCTGGAGCTGGCCATCGATGGCATGACCTGCGCCTCCTGCGTCGGCCGCGTCGAGCGCGCGCTGCTCAAACAGCCCGGCGTGCGCAGCGCCAGCGTCAACCTGGCCACCGAACGCGCGCATCTCGAACTGCTCGGCAGTGTCGAGCCGGCCACGCTGATCAAGGCCGTCGAAGCCGCCGGCTACCACGCTCGGCCGATCGAGGAAGGCGCGCCGAGCGTGGATGCCGCCGCGCGCCAACTGCGCCGCGAGCGCTGGGCGCTGATCCTCGCCCTGGCGCTCGCCGCGCCCCTGGTGCTGCCGATGCTCGCACAGACGTTCGGCCTGCACCTGATGCTGCCGGCCTGGCTGCAGTTCCTTCTCGCCACGCCGGTGCAGTTCATTCTCGGCGCGCGTTTCTACGTCGCCGCCTTCAAGGCGGTACGCGCCGGCGCCGGCAACATGGACCTGCTGGTCGCCCTCGGCACCAGCGCCGGCTACGGGCTGAGCCTCTACCAATGGTGGACGGCGCATCCCGGCCACACGCCGCACCTGTATTTCGAGGCTTCGGCGGTGGTCATCGCCCTGGTGCTGCTCGGCAAGTACCTGGAAAGCCGCGCCAAACGCCAGACCAGCGCGGCGATCCGCGCCCTCGAAGCGCTGCGCCCGGAACGGGCGGTGCGCCTGGTGGAGGGTCGTGAAGAAGACGTCGGCATCGCCGAGTTGCGTCTGGACGATGTCCTGCGGGTGCTGCCCGGCGAGCGCTTCCCGGTGGACGGCGAGGTGCTGGAAGGTGAAAGCCACGCCGACGAGGCGCTGATCAGCGGCGAGAGCCTGCCGGTGCCGAAACGCCCGGGCGACCGGGTCACCGGCGGCGCGATCAACGGCGAGGGCCGCCTGCTGATACGCACCACGGCGCTGGGCGGGGAAAGCGTGCTGGCGCGGATCATCCGTCTGGTGGAGGACGCCCAGGCGGCCAAGGCCCCGATCCAGAAGCTGGTGGACAAGGTCAGCCAGGTGTTCGTCCCGGCGGTGCTGGTAATCGCCGTGGCGACCCTGGTCGGCTGGCTGCTCGCCGGGGCCGGCATCGAAACGGCGCTGATCAACGCCGTCGCCGTGCTGGTCATCGCCTGCCCCTGCGCCCTCGGCCTGGCCACGCCGACCGCGATCATGGCCGGCACCGGCGTCGCCGCGCGCCACGGCATCCTGATCAAGGACGCCGAAGCGCTGGAGCTGGCCCACGCGATCACCGACGTGGCCTTCGACAAGACCGGCACGCTGACCTCCGGCGCGCCGCGCATCGTCCATCTGCACGCCTGCAACGGCGACGAGGCCGGCCTGCTGCTGCAGGCCGGCGCCCTGCAGCGTGGCAGCGAACACCCGCTGGCCAGGGCCATGCTCGCCCTGGCTGAGGAGCGTGGCCTGGTGCTGGCGGACGTGCAGGCCAGCCAGACCCTCGCCGGTCGCGGCATCGCCGGACGCCTCGACGGCCGCGAGCTGGCCCTCGGCAATCGCCGGCTGCTGGAGGAGAGCGGCCTGCAGCCCGGCGCGCTGGCCGAACGTGCGCAGGCCTGGGAGGCCGAGGGACGCACGCTGTCCTGGCTGATCGAACGCGCACCGCACGCGCGGGTGCTGGGCCTGTTCGCCTTCGGCGACAGCCTCAAGGACGGCGCCGCGCAGGCCATCGCCGCGCTGAACGCGCGCGGCATCCGCAGTCACCTGATCACCGGCGACAACCGCGGCAGCGCGCGGGCGGTCGCCGAGGCGCTGCAGATCGCCGACGTGCACGCCGAAGTGCTGCCGGCGGACAAGTCCGCGGTGGTCGCCGCGCTGCGCCAGGGCGGCGCGCGCGTGGCGATGGTCGGCGACGGCATCAACGACGCTCCGGCCCTGGCCGCCGCGGATGTCGGCATCGCCATGGGCGGCGGCACCGACGTGGCCATGCACGCGGCCGGAATCACCCTGATGCGCGGCGACCCGCGCCTGGTGCCAGCGGCGCTGGAGATCAGCCGGCGCACCTACGCGAAGATCCGCCAGAACCTGTTCTGGGCCTTCGTCTACAACCTGATCGGCATCCCGCTGGCGGCCTTCGGCCTGCTCAACCCGGTGGTCGCCGGCGCCGCGATGGCGCTGTCCAGCGTCAGCGTGGTGAGCAACGCGCTGCTGCTGCGCTACTGGAAACCCGATGCTTCGTAGTCTGCGCCATGCGCACCGGGACAACCCAGGCGGTGCGCATCGCGCACCCCAGGCAACGACAACGAACCTCCCGCAGAACAGGAGAAGCCCATGAACATCGGCCAGGCCGCCCGCCACAGCGGGCTCTCGGCGAAGATGCTGCGCTATTACGAAAGCATCGGCCTGCTGCCCGCCGCCGCGCGCAGCGACAGCGGTTACCGGCACTATTCGACCGAGGACCTGCACCGCCTGGCGTTCATCAAGCGCTCGCGCGACCTGGGCTTTTCCCTGGCGGAAGTCGGCAAACTGCTGACCCTCTGGCAGGACCGCCAGCGCGCCAGCAGCGACGTCAAGGCGCTCGCCTGCGGCCACATCGACGAGCTCAACCGCAAGATCGCCGAACTCGCCGGCCTGCGCGACACGCTGCAGGAGCTGGTCGACCACTGCCAGGGCGACCATCGCCCGGACTGCCCGATCCTCAGGGACCTGGAATCCGGCGGCTGTTGCGCCTGAACACCGCGCACAAAAAAGCGAAGCCGAGGCTTCGCTTTTTTGATTCCGGCGCCGAAGCACCGCCGTTCAGCTCATCCACGGCGGTGGCGGCGGTTCCTGCTCCTTGTCGTCGTCATCCTTCAGCGCAGCCTGGCGGCGCGCTTCGTCGGCCAGCGCGGCCTTGATCTCACGCATCACCGCGTCGACGTCGGCTTCGTCCTCGGCTTCGACGAACTGGCCGGTCAACCGGGTCTCCGGCGTCAGCTTGCCCTCCTCGAACAGCGCCCACATCTCCTTGGCGTATTTGGTGTACTTGAGCTCAGGGGCGAAGCGGCCGAAATAGGCGGCCATGTTGCCGACGTCGCGCTCGAGCATGCTGAAGGCGTGGTTGTTGCCGGCGGCGTCCACCGCCTGCGGCAAGTCGATGATCACCGGGCCGTGGGCGTCGAGCAGCACGTTGAATTCCGAGAGGTCGCCGTGGACCAGCCCGGCACAGAGCATCTTGACGATTTCGCCGATCATGAAGGCGTGGAATTCGCGGGCGTCTTCCGGCTCCAGGTCGACGTCGTTGAGACGCGGCGCGGCATCGCCGTAACCGTCGTCGATCATCTCCATCAGCAGCACGCCGTCGAGGAAATCGTAAGGCTTGGGTACCCGCACGCCCGCCGCGGCGAGGCGGAACAGCGCGCTGACCTCGGCGTTCTGCCAGGCCTCCTCGGCCTCCTTGCGGCCGTGCTTGGTGCTCTTGGCCATGGCGCGGGCATCGCGGCTGTTACGGACCTTGCGCCCTTCCTGATACTCGGAGGCCTGGCGGAAGCTGCGCTTGTTGGCCTCCTTGTAGACCTTCGCGCAACGCAATTCGGTGCCGCAGCGCACCACGTAAACCGCTGCTTCCTTGCCGCTGAGCAAGGGTCGCAGCACTTCGTCGATGAGGCCGTCCTCTAGCAACGATTCCAGTCGTTTGGGCGTTTTCATCGGTCTCCTTGGGACTCGTAAGGGTCAGCGAGGACTCTGTAAAATTTTCCGCAGCCTAGCATCGGCGCGACGGCATTTCGCCTCCCCTGAGGACCGATTGTCACAGAAGCCCGTCTGGCATGCGACCTTCCGGCGCGCATTGGCAAGGCCCTCGGGGAATTGGCGGAAGAAGCCTGCGAGGTCCGCGTCAGCCCCTTCGTCAGCCTTCGACCACCCTCATCGCGCTGCGCTCCCTGACAGCGTTCGCAACGGCGCCGTTTGAAAGCGCGTTGCGGATTGGCTGCGCCGCCGCGGGCGGTGACAATCGAACCTCTTCAACCGAGCGATCCGTCCATGCCCGACTCCGCGCGCTACTGGCAAGCCGTCTGCGAACGCGATGCCGCCTTCGACGGGCGCTTCGTCTTCGCCGTGCGCTCCACCGGCATCTACTGCCGGCCGAGCTGCCCGGCGCGCCGGCCGCTGCGCACCAACGTCAGCTTCCACGCCGATGCGGCCGCTGCCGAAGCCGCCGGTTTTCGCGCCTGCCAGCGCTGCGTGCCCAACGGCCAGAGCCCGGCTCAGCAGCTGGACGCCCTGGTGGCCGCCGCCTGCCGTCTGCTGGAAAGCAGCGAAGCCACGCCGACGCTGGAGCAACTGGCCGCGCGCATCGGCCTGTCGCCCTCGCACCTGGCACGGGCATTCAAGGCGCGCACCGGGCTGACGCCGCGCGCCTGGGCCGCCGCGCAGCGCCGCCAGCGCCTGGAAGCCGCCTTGCCCGAGGCGGACTCGGTGCTCGAGGCGGCGCTGCAGGCCGGCTACTCGGGCACCCGCGCGCTGTACGAAACGCCCGCCGCGCTGAGCCCGGCGCAACGGCGCCAGCGCGCCGCCGGCGAACGCCTGCGCTATGCCTTCGCCGCCTGCCCGCTGGGCCTGCTGTTGCTCGCCGCCAGCGCACGGGGCGTTTGTGCGCTGCTGTTCGGCGACGACCGCGAAACGCTGCTCGCCGACCTGCGCCAGCGCTTCGCCGCCGCCGAACTGGACGAAGACCCACAGGGCCTCGGCGACTGGCTGGCGGCGACGCTGCGCCAGCTGGACGAGCCGGCGCGCGCCGCGCATCTGCCGCTGGACCTGCGCGGGAGCGCCTTCCAGCAGCGCGTCTGGCAGGCCCTACAGGCGATTCCCTCGGGGCAGACGCGCCGCTACGGCGAACTCGCCGAACAGCTCGGCAGCCACCCGCGCGCCATCGCCCGCGCCTGCGCCAGCAATCCGCTCGGTCTGCTGGTGCCCTGCCACCGCGTGGTCGGCGCCAGCGGCGCGCTCAGCGGCTACCGCTGGGGCGTGCCGCGCAAGGCGCTGCTGCTCGCCGCCGAAGCCGATGCCCGCGAACGCGAACCCGAGGGAAACTGAGCGCGCCGGCGTGGTCGGAAGACAAACCCGCCCAGGATTCTCGCCATGCACGCACTCAAGCATTACCACGTCAGCTACCGCATCAACGGCCAGGACGCGTCCCTGGACATGCAGGAATTCGAGGAACCGAGCCTGGATCAGGTACGCCTGCGGCTGATGCAGAAACACCAGGCCGAACCCCAGGTGACCACCGATGCGCCTTGGGAAGATCCGGTCTGCGACAGCGAGTACAGCCGCATCGCCGAGTTGGGCATCAGCGATATCCGGGTCACACCGAAACAGGCGTAATTCCAGTGCGCCGCCCGGTGCGCAGGGCGCAGCGCGCAGGGTGCGCCGCGCGCACGGCTACGAACCCAGGGTGCACAGGGAGCCCGCCACCTGATGAGGAGATTGCCAGTGAAAGCCATCGTCTTCGACGTGTTCGGCACCGTGGTCGACTGGCGTTCCAGCCTGATCGCGCAGTTCGCCGAGCTGGCGCGGGAAACCGGCCAGGCGATTCCCGGCGAGACCCTCGCCGATGAGTGGCGCGGCCACTACGCGCCGTCGATGGACCGCGTGCGCCGCGGCGAGCAGCCCTGGACGGTGCTCGACGACCTGCACCGGCAGAGCCTGGATCGATTGCTGGAAGCTCACGGGCTGGACTTCGACGAGGCGCAGCGGCAGCGTATCAACCGATTCTGGCACCGGTTGGAGCCCTGGCCCGACAGCGTCGCCGGGCTCACGGCGCTGCGCCGGCACTACACCGTCGGCAGCCTCACCAACGGCAACCTCAGCCTGATGCTGGACGTCGCGCGGCATGCCGAGCTGCCGTGGAACATGCTGTTCTGCGCCGACCTGTTTCGCCACTACAAGCCCGACCGCGAGGTCTATCTCGGCGCCTGCGAGCTGCTGGGCCTGGCGCCCGAAGACGTCATGCTCTGCGCCGCGCACAACTCGGACCTGAGCGCGGCCCAGGCGTTGGGCTTGAAGACCGCCTTCATCCCACGCCCCCACGAGTACGGCCCGCGGCAGACCCGCGACCTGCACGCCGAAGGCGACTGGGACTACGTCGCCAAGGACATCCTCGACCTGGCGATCCGCCTGCGCAGCGGCGATTCCGCGTAGGGATCGCCAGGCGCCGCCCCGTGGTTACGCGGCGCTTCGGCGGACGAGCGTGGGCTGAAGCCCACCCTACGAAAAATCGCACCGGCCCGTAGGGTGGGTTACGCACTTCGATGAACAAGCGTGGGCTGAAGCCCACTCTACGAATGCGGTGCTGCGCCGGTCTGTAGGGTGGGTTAGGCGCTTCAGCTAATGCATCGGCCACACGGCATGGACACGCGCCGTAACCCACCAGGCGAGCTCTCGCCGAGCGCCATCCGCTTCAACGCTCCAGAATCGCCGTCACGCCCTGGCCGCCGGCGGCGCAGATGGAGATCAGTCCGCGCCCGCTTTGCGCGGCGGCGAGCAGCTTCGCCAGGTTGGCGACGATGCGTCCGCCGGTGGCGGCGAACGGGTGCCCGGCGGCAAGCGAGCTGCCCTTGACGTTCAGCCGCGTGCGGTCGATGGCACCCAGCGGCGCCTCCAGGCCGAGTCGGTCGCGGCAGTAGCCAGCGTCTTCCCACGCCTTCAGCGTACAGAGCACCTGGGCGGCGAAGGCTTCGTGGATCTCGTAGTAGTCGAAGTCCTGCAGCGTCAGCCCGTTGCGCGCCAGCAGCCGCGGCACCGCGTAGACCGGCGCCATCAGCAGCCCTTCCCTGGCCTTGACGAAATCCACCGCCGCCGCCTCGCCGTCCCTGAAATAGGCGAGGATCGGCAGGCCGCGCGCCCTGGCCCAGTCCTCGCTGGCCAGCAGCACCAGCGAGGCGCCATCGGTGAGCGGCGTCGAATTGGCCGCCGTGAGGGTGCCGCGCGGGCCCTTCTCGAACACCGGTTTCAACGTCGCCATCTTCTCCAGGCTGATGTCGGCGCGCAGGTTCTGGTCGCGATTCAGGCCCAGGTAGGGCGTCAGCAGGTCGTCCTGCCAGCCCTCGGCGTAGGCGGCGGCGAGCTTGTGATGGCTGTCGTAGGCCAGCTGGTCCTGCTCGGCGCGGGGAATCGCCCACTCCTGCGCCATCAGCTCGCAGTGCTCGCCCATCGACAACCCGGTGCGCGGCTCGCCGTTGCGCGGCAGCGCCGGCTTGAGGTGGCCGGGGCGCAGCTGCATGAACGGCATCAGCTTGTCGGCCGTGGATTTGCCGCGATTGGCCTGCAGGAGGATCTTGCGCAGCCCTTCGTTTACCCCGATGGGCGCGTCCGAGGTGGTGTCGACGCCGCCGGCGATGCCGCTGTCGATCTGCCCGAGGGCGATCTTGTTGGCCACCAGGATCACCGCTTCCAACCCGGTGCCGCAGGCCTGCTGGATGTCGTAGGCCGGCGTTTCCGGCGCCAGGCGCGAGCCGAGCACGCATTCGCGGGTCAGGTTGAAGTCGCGCGAATGCTTGAGCACCGCGCCGGCGGCGACTTCGCCGAGGCGCAAGCCGTGCAGGTTGTAGCGCTCGATCAGGCCCTCCAGCGCGGCGGTGAGCATGTCCTGATTGCTCGCGGTGGCGTAGGCGGTGTTGGATCGGGCGAAGGGAATGCGGTTGCCGCCGACGATGGCGACCCGGCGCAACGAAGTCATGGCGAGGCTCCTGGTTGAGGCCGCGCCGCCGCGAACGAGTGGCGGCGCGACGTGGTCCACTTTGGAGATTCAATGCAGGAGTCCGTTCCATGAGCGACCGTTATTTCACCTTCGCCAATTCCGCTCTCGGGCAGAAGCTGGTGGCCTCCCTTGGCCTGCCCTCGCCGGTGCCGCTGGAACGCTGGAGTTCCGGGCGCGGGCGCCCGGTGGACGGCGCGCTGCTGCTCGGCGGCGATGGCGCGCTGGCCGCCGGCCTGCTGCCGAGCCTGGCGAGGCTGACCGATGCGGTGTACACGCCGAACGCGGTCGCCGGCCTGCCGAGCTGGACCGCCGAGCACGGCCCGCGGCTCAAGGCCCTTGTGTTCGATGCCAGCGCGATCGTCGACTGCGACCAACTCGTGGCCCTACGCGACTTCTTCCAGCCTGCGATGAAGAGCCTCGCCAGCAACCCCCACGTGGTGGTCCTCGGACGGCCGCCGGAAACCCTCATCGACCCGTTCGCCGCCAGCGCGCAGCGCGCCCTGGAAGGCTTCACCCGTTCGCTGGGCAAGGAAATCCGCCACGGCGGCACGGTGCAGTTGCTGTACGTCGGCGAAGGCGCCGAGGACCAGTTGGAAGGCGCCCTGCGCTTCTTCCTCTCGCCGAAGAGCGCCTACGTCTCCGGCCAGGTGATCCGCCTCGCGGCCAGCGAGCAACGGGTACAGGACTGGACACGGCCGCTGGCCGGCAAGCGCGCGCTGGTCACCGGCGCCTCGCGCGGCATCGGCGCGGCCATCGCCGAAACCCTCGCCCGCGACGGCGCGGAGGTGGTGCTGCTGGATGTGCCCAAGGCGCAGAAGGAGCTCGACGCCCTGGCCGCGCGCCTGGGCGGCAAGGCGCTGGGCCTGGACATCGGCGGCGAGGAGGCGCCGCAGCGGCTGGTCGAGGCGCTGCCGGACGGCGTCGACATCGTCGTGCACAACGCCGGCATCACCCGCGACAAGACCCTGGCGAAGATGACCGACGAGCTGTGGAACTCGGTCATCGCAGTCAACCTCAAGGCGCCGCAGCGGCTGACCCAGGCACTGCTGGAGAGCAGCACGCTGCGCGACGAAGGCCGCGTGCTGCTGGTGTCCTCCACCAGCGGCATCGCCGGGAATTTCGGCCAGACCAACTACGCCACCAGCAAGGCCGGGCTGATCGGCCTGCTGCAGGCCTGGGAACTGGAGCTGGCCAAGCGCGGCATCACCATCAACGCGGTGGCGCCGGGGTTCATCGAGACGCAGATGACCGCGGCCATGCCGCTGACCATCCGCGAAGCCGGGCGGCGGATGAATTCCCTCGGCCAGGGCGGCCAGCCGCAGGATGTCGCCGAAACCGTCGCCTGGTTCGCCCAGCCCGCTTCCGGTGGCGTCACCGGGCAGGTGCTGCGCGTCTGCGGACAAAGCCTGCTGGGCGCCTGAGGGGTCGACATGAGCCAACCCTGGACCGAGTTGCACGCCCCGCCCGCGCTGCCCGAGCTGTTCCTGCGCGCCGCGTTGAAGCGCAAGGTCAGCGGCCGCACGCTACCCGAAGGCGGCCTGCGCTGCCCGGTCAGCGTGGAGGCGCGCCACCTCGCCGCCTACCGGCGCGTCTGCGCGTTCGCCGACGACGGCCGGCTGCCGCCGACCTATCCGCACGTAATGGCATTCGCCCTGCAGATGCGCCTGCTGACGGCGGACGACTTTCCCTTCCCGCTGCTCGGCCTGGTGCACCTGGAAAACCGTATCCGCGTGTTGCGTCCGCTCGGCGGGCTGGGCCCGTTCCGCGTCGGCGTGCGCGTGGCCGACCTGCCGCCGCACGCGAAAGGCGCGCTGTTCAGCCTGCTGATCAGCGTCGACGACCAGCTCGGGCCGCTCTGGGAAGGCGAAAGCCGTTTCCTCAGCCGCGCCGCGAAGCTCCCTGGCGAACCGCGTGAGGCCGAGCCCCGCGCCGCGCTGGCGCTCGCCGAAGTCGACCGCTGGACGGCGCCGGCGGATATCGGCCGCGCCTATGCGCGGGTCGCCGGCGACTACAACCCGATCCACCTCAGCGCCCTCAGCGCGCGCCTGTTCGGCTTCCCCCGCGCCATCGCCCACGGCCTGTGGCTCGAGGGGCGCAGCCTGGCGGCGCTGGGCGATCGCCTGCCGGACGCCGGCTACGAGGTGCAGGTGCGCTTCAAGAAACCGCTGCTGCTGCCTGGCGAGTTGACCCTGCTGGCCAGCGCGCCGGCGACGAGCGGCCAACTGACGCTACGCGGCGCGGACGACCTGCCGCACATGGACGGCGAGTGGTCCACGCTGCCCTAGCCGCCGGGCCGCACGCCGAACCTTGCGCGGGCGGGCGCAACCCTCGAAGCTATGCGGCTCCAAGGAGCCCCGCATGAACCTCGAACAGCTCACCGCCCGCATGCACGCGATCCGCGATGCCAACGACTGGCGGAAATTCCACAGCCCGAAGAACCTCGCCATGGCCGCCAGCGTGGAAATGGCCGAGCTGGTGGAAATCTTCCAGTGGCTCGACAAAGACCAGTCGCGCCAGCTGCCGCCCGAGCAGCTCGAACATGCCGGCCAGGAAGTCGCCGATGTGGTCCTCTACCTGCTGCTGATGTGCGCCGAACTGGGCATCGACATGGACCAGGCGGTGCGCGCCAAGCTCGCCGACAATGAGCGGCGCTTCACATGAGCGACCGCCACTTCGACGCCCTGGCGACACGCTTCGCCGAGAAGATCTACGGCGGCGCCAAGGGTGCGATCCGCCTCGCCGTGCTGCAGGCCGACCTCGCCGAAACCTTGCCGCAACGCCCACTGCGGGTGCTCGACATCGGCGCCGGGCTCGGCCACATGGCGCTCTGGCTGGCCGAGTGCGGCCACCAGGTGACCCTCGCCGAGCCGGCCCAGCCGATGCTCGACGGCGCCCGCCAGCGCTTCGCCGAGGCCGGCCTTGACGCCACCTTCATCCAGGCGCCCTGGCAGGAGCTGCCCGAACGGCTGGAGGCGCCCTACGACCTGGTGGTCTGCCACGCGGTGCTCGAATGGCTGGCCGAACCGACGGCGATCCTGCCGGCACTGCGCCGGCTCACTGCCGACGATGGCTGGCTGTCGCTGGCGTTCTACAACAAGGACGCGCTGGTCTACCGCAACCTGCTCAAGGGGCATTTCCGCAAGCTGCGCAAATCCAGCTTCGCCGGCGAGGGCCAGAGCCTGACTCCGCAGCGGCCGCTCGACCCGCGCGAGCTGGCCGCGCAACTGCACGCCGATTGGCGGGTCGAAAGCACCAGTGGCGTGCGCGTGTTCCACGACTACATGCCGGCGGAATTCCAGGCCAAGGCCGACCCCGCCGACCTGATCGAGATGGAACTGGCGCACCGCCGGCATCCGGCGTTCGCCGGGCTGGGCCGTTATCTGCACTGGCTCTGCCAGCCACGCTGAGAGGGCGTTCATACGCCGCAGGAGATTGACCATGAAGCGTCGCTTCGCGTTTTCCGCCACCCTCGGCCTGCCCCTGGCGCTGCTGCTCGCCGGCTGCGCGAAGGACAACCCCTACACGGCCAGTTCCAACCCGCTGCCGCCGGCCCCGCCACAAGCCACGGCGAATGCCTACGACGCCAGCGCCTATCCGGCCGCCCCGCGCGACTACGGCCGTTACCGCAACTGGAGCTGGGCGCAGGGCCGGATGCCGGCGGGCGCCAGCTGGGCGACGCCCGAGCAGATAGCCGAAGCCGTGGCCGCCGGCCTCGACCGACGCGGCCTGCGCCCGGCCCAGTCCGGCAACCCGGCCGACCTGCAGGTCAGCGCCGATCTGCGCGTGGAGCGCCGCGTGCGCCGGGTCTACGACGACTATGGCTACGGCGGCAATTACGGCGGCGCCTACGGGCGTGGTCCCTATGGGCGCGATTACTACGGCGGCTACGCCAGTGCGCCGATCGTGCGCACCTATGAGGAACAGGTCCTGGTGGTGCGCATCGAGCTGCTCGACGGCGCCAGCCGCCAGCCGGTGTGGAGCGGTAGCGCCGAGGCGCGCGCCGGTGGCGACAGCCCGTCGGCGAACCGCGAGGCGCTGCGCGATGCGGTCAACCGCGCGCTGGAAAAATACCCGCCGTCCTGACCCCACGCGCGGGGCGTATCCTCGAACGATCAGGTTTTTTCGGAGAATCGATGATGTTCAAAGCACTGCTGTGGATACCCGCTCTGCTCCTCCTCGGCGCCTGCCAGTCGGTCCAGATCGACCGCGACTACGACGCCACGCGCGATTTCGCCGCCTACCGCAGCTGGGCCTGGCAGGCACCGGTGGTTCAGTACCGCCCCGACGATCCGCGGATCAAGAGCGACCTCACCGAACAGCGTATCCGCGAGGCGATCGGCACCCAGCTCGACCAGCGTGGCCTGCGCCCGGCGGCGGCTGGCTCTGCGGCGGACCTCAAGGTGCAGGCCTGGCTGATCGTCGACGAGCGCCGGGAGGAGGTCAGCACCAACTATGGCGGCTATTGGGGCGGTTACTGGGGCAACTACTGGGGCGGCCCGGCGATCAACCAGACGCGCACCATCGACTACAAGGTCGGCACCATCCAGATCGACCTGCTCGACGGCAAGGACGGCAAGCTGGTCTGGCGCGGCAGCGCCGAGCAGATCATGCGGCAGAACCCGCCCAGCCCGAACGAACGCGCCCAGGCGATCAACGACACCGTGGCCAAGGTGCTCAGCCAGTATCCACCGCGCTGAGCCGGCCCGCTCCGTTCGCCCCGAGACCCCAAGAACAGGCTCTGACAGGAGAAACGCCATGGCCGATAATCCGCGCCCCGTCACCCTCGATGGCCGCCTTCCCGCCGATGCCGAGGCCGTGGAATTCGTCGAGGCGCAGGCGGATGGCTCGCAGCGCTATGCCGAAGCGCTGGCGGAGCTCGACGGCACGCTGCAACGCGAGGGCATCCTCGGCGTGCGCTTCGAGCACGTCGGCGGCAGCGCGGTGCCCGGCCTGGGCGGGCGACCGTCGATCGACATCCTCTTGGTGCCTCCGCACACCCTGGACAGCGCCGACCTGGTCGAGCTGCTGCACGGGCTCGGCTACCGCCAGCGGGGCGACGAGTTGGTGAGGCGTGGGCAACGCCTGCGGATTCTCGATCCGCAGCAGGCCGGGCAGGCCCTGCGGGTGCGCGACTGGCTGCGCCAGCACCCCGAGGACGTGGCGACCTTCAACGCGCTGAAACGCAAGCTGGTGGACAGCCCGGTCGCCGACGCGCAGGCCTACGAGCGCGGCAAGCAGGCCTTCTTCGCCACCCTCCTCGCCCTCGCCGATGCCGAGGAGTCGGCCGCGCATCCGCCGCGCTGAACGGGCTCGTCATGCGAACGCGATGTCGCACGGCTGGGGCATAATCCCCGGCCCTCTTCCCGACCGGAGTCCTTATGCCTTTCGCCTGGTGGCTGCTCGCCCTGCCCTTCGTCGCCGGCTCGGTCCTGACCCTGCAAGCCGGCATCAACGGCCTGCTGGCCAGACAGGTATCCAGCGTCGCCGCGGCAGCCTTGATTTCCTTCGCGGTCGGCACCGCGCTGCTGTTCTGCATAACCCTGGCCCAGCGCGAACTGCCCAGCCTGAACATGCTCAAGGGGCTGAGCTGGTGGCAGTGGTGCGGCGGCTTCCTCGGCGCCTTCTTCATCGTCACCGCGGCGTTCGCCGGTCCACGGGTCGGCGCGCTGCTGTTCATGGTGCTGGTGCTTGCCGGCCAGCTGAGCATGGCGGTGGTGCTCGACCATTTCGGCTGGGCCGGCTTTCGCGAAGCGCCGATCAGCCTCGGCAAAATCGCCGGGCTGGTGCTGATTCTCGGCGGCGTGTGGCTGATCCGGCGCGGCTGATCGACCAGCCCGGGCACCTCGGGCCAGAGGTCTCCTGGGTGCACCCGCAAGGGCCGGTCAGAGGCGGAAACGTCCCACCTGCGTGCTCAGGTCGTCGGCCAGGCCGCGCAGCACCTGGCAATCGTCGCGGCAACCGGACACCTCGCTGGCGGTGGCCTGGGCCAGATCGGCGATGCCCTGCACGTTGCGGTTGATCTCCTCGGTCACGGACGACTGCTCCTCGGTCGCCGCGGCCACCTGATGGTTCATGTCGCTGATCCGTTCGACCTGGTCGCTGATCGCACTGAGCGATTGACCGGTGCGCTGACTGGATTCTACGCCGGTGCCGGTCGCGGCCTGGCCGGCGTGCATCGAACTGACCGCGGTGTCGGCGCCCTGCTTGAGGCGCCCGATCATCTGCTGAATTTCGTCGGTGGAGGCCTGGGTGCGGCTGGCCAGCGTGCGCACCTCGTCGGCAACCACGGCGAAACCGCGGCCCATTTCGCCGGCCCGCGCGGCTTCGATCGCCGCGTTCAGCGCCAGCAGATTGGTCTGCTCGGAAATCCCGCGGATCACCGCCAGCACCTGGTCGATGGAACCGATCTGGGCCGCCAGATCCTGCACGGCGCGGGCGGCGCTACCGATCTCGGCGGACATCTTCTCGATGTTCGCCACCGACTGGCCGACCACGGTGCGCGCCTGGCCGGCCTCGTCATGGGCGCACCGCGAGGCCTGCGCGGCCTGGCTGGCGTTGCGCGCGATCTCCTGCACGGTCAGCCCCATCTCGTGCACCGCCGTGGCGACCATGTCGGTCATCTGCTGTTGCTGGCCGGTGCGCCCGGCGGTGTTGTCCACCACCTTGGCGACGTGGCCGACCGCGGTGCGCAACTGGGCGCTGGTCGCCAGCACGTCGCCGATCAGTTGCCGCTGGCTGCCGATGAAACGGTTGAAGCCGCGCGCCAGGTCGCCCAGTTCGTCCTTGCGGCTCTCGTCCAGACGCCGGGTGAGGTCGCCCCCGCCGCCGCCGATCTCCACCAGCGCCGCGGTGACCTGCAAGATCGGCCGCACCAGTCCGCGCGCCAGGAGCACCACCAGCAGCAGCGAAAGCAGCGCCACGCCGAGCCCGCTCAGGCTGGTCAGCAGCAGCGCTTGCCACGCCGCGCCGTACACCTGCGCCGCCGGCACTTCGGCGACCAGCAGCCAGCCGAGGCTCTTCAGCGGTCGCGCCAGGGCGAGGTAGTCCTCGCCCTCGCGGCTGAACGGCACCGCCTCGGTCGAACCGTCGAGCAGCGCCTGCGCGGCCTGGGCACCGACCAGATCGCGCAACTCGCGGGCGTCGTTGAACGCGGCCTGCGGATGCACCTTGACCCGGCCGTCGGCGGCGACCAACAGCACGCGGCCGCGCTCGCCGAAGTGGAAGTCGCTGATCAGCCGTGACATCGCATCCAGGCCGAAGCCCAGCCCGGCGATACCCAGCGGCTTGCCGTTCTGGCTGACCCGGTAGTTGATGAACAGCGTCGGCACGCGGGTCGACTTGTCGATGTCCACCTGCACCGTGCGCTCGACACCCGAATCGAGCATCGAGTAGAACCAGTCGTTCTCCGCCGGACCTCGGGTGAGGGTGCGATCCAGGCCCTTCTCGGTGAAGTAGTGGCCGCTGCCGAGGGCGACGATGAAGGTGGTCAGCGCCTTCTGCTGCACCTGCACCGCCTTGAGGTAGCGCGTGAAAGCGTCCTGGCGCTCCGGCGCCTCACCCTCGCCCAACCACTCCTGGACCATGCTGTTGCCGGCGATGTCGCGCGCCGCGGTGACCGGTTCGGCGAGCAGCCGTTCGAGGTCGTTGCCGACCGCCGCCACGCTGGCCGGCAGGGCGTCCTCGACCAGCGCCTGCTCGGCCAGGCGATCGACCACCAGCGAATAGATGGCGATCACGATGAGAATACTGACCAGCAGGGCGGCGCCCATGCTGAGGGTCAACTGCCACTGAATACTGCGTTGCCAGAGGCGCATGCATGACTCCTGGGAAAAACGGAAAAAGTGTTTGGGGCGACAGGTCTCGGATTGTTCTTGTGGAGGCGCTATCGGCTGAATCGATGCAGCTCTTGAGCCAGTCCACCCGGAACGGACGAAAATCCGATGGCTGTCGCTCAGTCGAGCAGGCTGAACTCGACGCGGGCGGTCTGCCCGCTCTCGTCGAGCACGCTGAGCTGGTGATGGCCGGGGCGGCTCAAGGTCGGAGTGAGGGTTTCCTCGCCCTGGCTTTCGCCCAGCGGCTCGCCGTCGAGGAACCACCAGCGTCGCCCGCCGCCGCCCAGCGCACCGAGGCGCAACTGCAGCGCTTCGCCGCTATTCGCCGGACGGCGCAACTGGTCGCCCTCGCGCACGCCGACGATGGACAGCCCGGGCGCGGCGTCGGGCAGCTTCGGCGGGCAGCCCGGGTCGATCTCCGGCAGCCGCGCAGCACGCCGCTCGCGCCGCGCCAACCAGGGTTCCAGCGGCGCCGGCCAGAGCGCCACCGGTTGCGCGCGGGCTCCGAGGCAGTCGGCATCCACCCGCCGCCCGGCCGGATTCAGCCAGACCGTCTGCAGCAGGCCCAGGCCGAGCGGCTGGTCGCCCGCCGCCAGGGTCGGCGGCGTGGTGCCGTCCAGCGTCCAGGCGAAGCGCTGGCGACGGCAGTTGGGGTCGCTCTTCGCCAGGGGCTGGCCCAACGGCCAGCAGATCGCCGCGACGCCGACGCTCGCCGGCTGCGTATCGCCCGGCGGCGCCAGGCCGCGCTGCGCATCGCGGTTGACCAGGATGTCGTGCACCTGCAGCAGCAGGGGCGCTGCCGAGGCCAGGCCGAACTGGCCGGGCACCGGTGTGCCGTCGGGCCGGCCGATCCACACGCCGATCAGGTAGCGCGGGCCGACGCCGATGGCCCAGGCATCGCGAAATCCATAGCTGGTGCCGGTTTTCCAGGCCAGGCCGGGGCGCTGCACCAGGTCGGCGCGCGGGTCGCGGTCCGGACGCGCCTGCCCGGCGAGGATGCGCCGCACGATCCAGGCCGCGCCGGGAGACAGCAGGCGCCGTTCGAGCAGCGGATCGTCGGGCTGGAAACGCAGCCGCGCCACTTCGCCGCCGCGGGCGAAGGCGCTGTAGCCGCTGACCAGCTCGTCGAGGCGGCTGCCGGCGCCGCCGAGAATCAGCGCCAGGTTCGGCTCGGCCAGCGCCGGCAGGGCCAGCGGCACGCCGACGTTGCGCAGCTCGCCGGCGAAACGCTTCGGCCCGTAGGCTTCGAGCAGCTGCACCGCCGGCAGGTTGAGCGAGGCCGAGAGCGCCGCGCTGGCCGCCACCGGGCCGTTGAACCCGGAGGCGAAGTTGCCGGGACGGTAATCGCCATAGCGCCGCGGCACGTCCTGCAGCAGCGATTCGGAATGGATCAGCCCGGCATCCAGCGCCATGCCGTAGAGGAAGGGCTTCAGCGTGGAGCCGGGCGAGCGTTGCGCGGCGACCATGTCGACATGGCCGAAGCGCGTGCGGTCGCCGAGGTCCACCGAGCCCAGGTAGGCGCGCACCGCCATGCTCTCGTGCTCGACCACCAGCAGCGCCGCCGAGGTGCGCTCCGGCAGCCGCGCGCGCCAGCCCAGCAGGAAGTCTTCCAGGCGCCGCTGCAGGGCGGCGTCCAGGGTGCTGCGGATCAGCGGCGGGCTGCCGGGACGATTCAGCCGCCGCGCCAGCAGCGGCGCCAGTTGCGGCTGCTCGCGCGGCGCCAACAGGACGGGCTCCTGCAGGGCCTCGTCGACCGTCTGCGCCGGCCACACCGCGAACTGCCGCAGGCGCTGCAACACCTTGTCGCGCGCCGCCTGGGCCCGACGCGGGTGGCGGTCCGGGCGCAGCCGGCTGGGCGCCTGGGGCAGCACCGCGAGCAACGCCGCTTCGGCGCGGGTCAACTGCGCCGGCGGCTTGCCCAGGTACGTCCAGCTCGCCGCGGCGACGCCCTGCAGGGTGCCGCCGAAGGGTGCGCGGTCCAGATAGAGCCTGAGGATCTCGTCCTTCGACAGGTGCCATTCCAGCTGCGCGGTGCGCCAGACCTGGCGCAGCTTGCCGGCGAAGGTACGCGGGTGCGGATCGAGCAACCGCGCCACCTGCATGGACAGCGTGCTGCCGCCGGACAGCACGCGACCGCCGCTGAGGTTCTGCCAGGCGGCGCGGGCGACGGCCAGCGGATTGATCCCCGGATGCCGGTAGAACCAGCGGTCCTCGTAGGTCAGCAACGCCTCCAGGTAATACGGCGAAACCTCGTCCAGGCGCACCGGGTAGCGCCACACGCCGTTCGCATCGGCGAAGCGCCACAGGGGCGTGCCATCCTCGGCGAGCACCACGCGCGCCAGGTCGTCGCCCGGCAACGGCAGCGGAAACAGGCGATCGGCCAGCCACAGGCCGGCGAGCAGCGCCAGCAGCAACCCGCCGCTTCGCTTGAGCCAGCGCGGCACGCGCCACTCAGCCATGCGCGACTCTCGCCACGCGTAGGGAACTCGCGAGCCTGCGCGACAGCCCAAGCCTCGAAGGAGCGCTTCGCCCACGGCGCGGCGCCTGCATGGACCTCACAGGGAACCTCATATGCAAGTAGATTTCTTCGAGACGCTCGGCCAGATGCTGGGCTCGCTGATCCGTTTCATCGTCGACAGCCTGGACTGGCTGTTCAGCCTGTTCGCCGTCGCCGGGCACAATTTCGTCGATGGCCTGGCCGCCGCGCTGGGCATGGACCGCTCGATCCTCAACATCGCTGCCCTGGTCCTCGGCCTGATCCTGCTAATCGGGGCGTTCCGCGCGTTCTTCCGACGGTCGATCATCAGCGGCATCATTCTCCTGCTGCTGGCGCTCTGGCTGCTCAGCTTCATCATCAATTGACGTCCCGCTGCGCCGCGCAGCATAGCGCAGCAGTGCCTGCCGACCCACTGCATCGGCACCGATTCACGCCGTGGCGGCAAGCCCGCCACGAGCGCTTTCGGGTAAACTGCGCCCTTCGCCTTTTCCAATAACGATCAGCCTGATGCCCAAGACGTTCCACGAGTTTCCCCGCGAGCGCCCGTCCACTCCCCTTCTCGACCGCGCCGCGACGCCGGAAGAACTGCGTCGCCTGGGCGAGGCCGAACTGGAAACCCTCGCCGACGAACTTCGCCAGGACCTGCTCTACAGCGTCGGGCTGACCGGCGGTCACTTCGGTGCTGGCCTCGGCGTGATCGAACTGACCATTGCCCTGCACTACGTCTTCGACACCCCGGACGACCGCCTGGTGTGGGACGTCGGCCACCAGGCCTACCCGCACAAGATCCTCACCGGGCGCCGCGAGCGGATGGCCAGCCTGCGCATGAAGGACGGCATCGCCGCCTTCCCGCGGCGCAGCGAGAGCGAGTACGACACCTTCGGCGTCGGCCACTCCAGCACCTCGATCAGCGCCGCCCTGGGCATGGCCATCGCCGCACGGATGCAAGGTAGCGGGCGCAAATCCATCGCCGTGATCGGCGACGGCGCGCTCACCGCGGGGATGGCGTTCGAGGCGCTGAACCACGCTCCGGAAGTCGGCGCCGACATGCTGGTGGTGCTCAACGACAACGACATGTCGATCTCGCGCAACGTCGGCGGGCTGTCCAACTACCTGGCGAAGATCCTTTCCAGCCGCACCTACACGAGCATGCGCGAGGGCAGCAAGAAGGTCCTCTCGCGCCTGCCTGGCGCCTGGGAAATCGCCCGCCGCACCGAGGAGTACGCCAAGGGCATGCTGGTGCCCGGCACGCTCTTCGAGGAGCTCGGCTGGAACTACATCGGCCCCATCGATGGCCACGACCTGCCGACGCTGATCGCCACCCTGCGCAACATGCGCGACCTCAAGGGCCCGCAGTTCCTGCATGTGGTGACGAAGAAGGGCAAGGGCTTCGCCCCGGCCGAGGTCGACCCCATCGGCTACCACGCGATCACCAAGCTGGAGCCCGCCGACAGCCCTGCCGGCGTGGCACCGGCGACGAAGAAGGTCGCCGGTCCGAAGTACTCCGGCGTGTTCGGCCAATGGCTGTGCGACATGGCGGAAAGCGATCCGCGGCTGGTCGGCATCACCCCGGCGATGAAGGAAGGCTCCGACCTGGTGGCCTTCAGCGAGCGCTTTCCACAGCGCTACTTCGACGTCGCCATCGCCGAGCAGCACGCGGTGACGCTGGCCGCCGGCCTCGCCTGCGACGGCGCCAAGCCGGTGGTGGCGATCTATTCGACCTTCCTGCAGCGCGGCTACGACCAGTTGATCCACGATGTCGCGGTGCAGAACCTCGACGTGCTGTTCGCCATCGACCGTGCAGGCCTCGTCGGCGAAGACGGCCCGACCCATGCCGGCAGCTTCGACCTCGCCTACCTGCGCTGCATCCCCGGCATGCTGGTGATGACACCGAGCGACGAGAACGAACTGCGCCGACTGCTGTGCACCGGTTACCGCTTCGAAGGTCCCGCCGCCGTGCGCTACCCGCGCGGCAACGGGCCGAATGCGCGGATCGAGCCAGGCCTTGAGCCGCTGGAAATCGGCAAGGCGGTGGTTCGCCGCCAGGGCAGCCGCGTCGCCCTGCTGGTGTTCGGCGTGCAACTCACCGAGGCGCTCGCCGTCGGCGAAACGCTGGATGCGACGGTGGTCGACATGCGCTTCGTCAAACCGCTGGACGAAGCCCTGCTGCGCGAGCTCGCCGACAGCCATGAGCTATTGGTGAGCATCGAGGAAGGCAGTGTGATGGGCGGCGCCGGCAGCGCGGTGAACGAGTTCCTCGCCCGCGAAGGCCTGCTCAAGCCGATACTCAACCTCGGCCTGCCGGATCGCTACGTCGAGCACGCCAAACCGGCAGAGATGCTGGCCGAATGCGGCCTCGACGAAGCCGGTATCGAAGCGGCGATCCGCCACCGCCTGGCGCGCTGAGGCAGCCGACTCCAAATCCGACGAACGGTTCACAACTTGCATCAGTTTCTGACCAAAACTGAGCGTTAGTGGACCGTCGATCGGCCGGAGTTTGTATGCAGCTGCGTAGCCACAAAATGGACTTCAAAGGTCGCGAGCGCCGCTGGCTGCCCTGGTTCGGCAAGACGGGCAAGCTGGCCATGCGCTGGTCCTGCCTGCTAAATGCGGGCCAGACCGCCCGGGTCGAGAAGACCTTCAGCGGTCTGGCCCAGACCCGCGTCGATCTGCTGCTCGGTTGGGCGCAACAGCATTGGCAGGCGCTCGAGCTACTCGGCTGCGGTCTGGCCCCCTGCTGGCCAGCCATCGAGGCCGATAGCCTCCGGCGCGCCCTGCCGCACATGCCCGAAGTCTGCGAGCTGTTCGTGGTCGACACCTCGGGTCGCATCATGGCTTCGACCCACGCCCCGCGCATCGGCACGCGCCATGATGCAGAGGCGCTCGCCGCCGGGCTGCGCGCCCCGTTTCTGCTGGGCCCCTACAGCGATGAACTGACCCTGCAACTGGGCGCAACCACCTCGAAGTTCCACGATGCCGTCACCCTGATGTTCCATCAGCCGCTGAGCCATGACGGCCAGGTGGTGGGCTGCCTGTGCGCGCGGATACCCAACGATGTGATGAGCGATCTCATCCAGCGCGAGGCCGGCCACGTCTACCGGGACTCCGGCGACAACTACCTGTTCATGGTGCACAGCGCCTACAACCCGGCCATTGCCCCGGGCACCGCGCTGTCCCGGTCACGCTTCGAAGACGGTGCCTTCACCGGCGGTGACAACCTGAAACAGGGCATTTCCACGCCGTTCGGCACCGTACAGGTGCGCCAACACACCGAATTCGAACTGCGCTTCACCGCGCCGGCCACGGGCGAACTGCACCCCGGCGTGCGGGAAACCATCCGCCAAGGCAGCAACCTGTTCGTGCTCTACCCTGGCTACCCGGACTATCGCCATGTACCGGTGGTGGGCGCCGGGTTGACGCTGCGCCTGCCCGGCTCGCCGGACACCTGGGGACTGATGTGCGAAGGCGACCTGGAGGAGGTCTACCGCCAGCGCAGCCTGAGTGTCTCGCTGGCCAGCCAGCTGCTGGCCGGGCTGGCGGTGCTGGGCGTCCTGCAGTGGTGGCTGACGCGTCAGTTGCCCGATCTCGCCGCGCCATTGACCTTCGCCGCCGCCGGCGGACTGCTGCTGGCCTTCTGGGCGTTCAGCCTGCGCGCGCGGGCGCGCTCGCTGCAGGCGCTGTCGGACTTCTTTCTGGACACCGCCGAATGTGGCGCGCCGCTGAGCAATCGCCTGGCGCTGGAGCGCTTCTCCAGTGACGAAGCGGGCACCCTCGCCGGCTGGGTGAACAGCTTCGTCGACAAGATGGACCACACCATGCAGGGCATTGTCACCGCCGGCAGCGCGCTGCACGAGACCTCCACCGGGCTGACGCGCACCGCAACCAATGCCGCCCAATGCGCCGCTCAGGGCCAGGCGGCGGCCGTATCCACCGCGCGCACGATGCTCGAGGTCAACCAGAGCATCGGCCAGGTCGCCCAGCACATCCGCGACAGCGAAAGCGCCTCGCAGCACGCGCTGAGCATGACCCGCAAGGGCGCCAGCGCCGTGCAGCACAACGCCGAGGACGTCGCCCAACTGGCGCATCGCATCGAACAGTCGAGCCAGGCACTCGAAGCCCTCAGCCGGCAAACCGAGAAGATCCAGCACATCAGCGAGGCGATCCGCGGTATCGCCGATCAGACCAACCTGCTGGCCCTCAATGCCGCCATCGAGGCGGCGCGCGCCGGCGAAAGCGGTCGCGGTTTCGCCGTGGTGGCCGATGAAGTGCGCAACCTGGCCCGGCGCACCGCGCAGGCCACCCAGGAAATTGCCACGACGCTGGGCAGCGTGCGCCAGCAGACGCTGGACAGCCAATCGGCGATGCACAGCTGCCAGCAGGCGGCGCAGAGCAGCGTGGTCCGCTCGAGCGAGGCCAACGGGGCACTCGAACGCATCGAGGAGGAAGTGGCCGGCATGCAGGACCGCCTGGGCCAGATCAGCCAGGCCATGACCCTGCAAATGAGCCAGGTGCAGGCCGTAAACGGCCAGGCCCAGGCCATCACGGGCGCCGCCGAACACAGCAGCCAGAGTGCCGGGGAAACCCTGCAGGCGGCACAGTCACTGGCGCAACTGGTACTCGACCTGCACAAGACCGCCAGCCGGCTCAGCCGCGAAGAGAAATCGGGCAGCGCCGCGCCCGGCGCGCCCTTGCAGACGGCGACGCCCATACCTGGCCGCGTGGCGCACTGAACGCCGCAATGAGCCCAGGAGATCGATCGAGGCCCGCGAAAGCGGGCCTCTTCGTTCGTGCGGCCGATCGGATCAGATTTCCGGAGTCCAGGTCAGCGCCATGAGCGCGGTCCGGCCTTCGCTGCGGTAGGGGTAGAAACCGCCCTGGTAGGTGGCCTGGGCGTAGTCCTTGTCCAGCAGGTTATCCAGCTTGAGTGCCAGGTTCACTTCGGACGTCGCCTGCCAGTCGCCGCGCAGGCCGAGCAGCCCGTAGCCGCCGAGCGCGATGTCGTTGGCCGCATCGTCATAAATCCCGCTGACCGCGCGCCAGGTGGCGCCGACGCCGAAATCGCCGAAACGACGGTCCAGCGCCAGGCTCAGGGTGCGCTTGGCGCGGCGCGGCAGGACATGTCCGCTGTCGCGGTCGCGGGGATCGGTCAGGCCCAGTGCGAGGTTGGCCTGCCAGCCGAACAGCTGATCGTCGAGGCTCGCCTCGAAGCCGTTGATGCGCGCGTTCTGCACGTTCTGCGGGATGAAGTTCTCGTCCAGCACGATGGCGTCTTCGAGCTGGGTCCGATACACGGAGACGTCGAGGTGGCCACTGGCGCTGTAGTCGCTGCGCCATTGCAGTTGGTAGCTCTTCGAGCGCTCCGCTTTCAGGTCCGGGTTGGCGCTGGGAAAGCAGAAGCCGCCGGAGCAGAAATCCGGGTAGTAGAGGTCGTTGAAGGTCGGCGCGCGGAAGCCTTCGCTGTAGGACAGGGTCAGCGCGTTGGCCTGATTCAGCGGAACCGTGAGGGCGCCGTTCCAGGTGTTCTCGCTGCCGAACTGCCCGTTCTTGTCATGGCGCAGCCCCAGCTCGGTGGAGAAGAGCCCGGTCTGCAGGCGATGCTGGATGAACAGTCCCTGGTTCCAGCGCGTGTCCTCGATGAAGGCGTCGGTGGCGTGCAGGCGCTCCTCGTACCAGTCGGCGCCCACCAGCACCTGGTTGGCATCGTCCAGTTGCAGGGTATTCACCCAGTTGGCCGAGTCGCGGAAGGTGTTGTAGGTGTAGAAGCTGCCACTGGCGACATCGTTCCCGGTATCGCGCTTGTCTTCGCTGTGACCGACCTCCAGGCGACTGTTCCAGCGCTCGCTGAGCGTGCCGTCGATGTAGGCGGAACCGCTGCTGAGGACGAAGTCGTTATAGGGCCGGGTGTCGCCGAAGACGTCGTCGAACTCGTTCTTGCCGCGTTGATCCAGCAGGGTCGCGCCCACTTCCAGACGCTCGTTGAATCGGTGCGACAGGCTCAGGCTCAGCGAGCGGTTGCGGTAGGCGTCGTGATCGCGGTTGCCATCGAGCTCATCGGTGGTGGCGTCGATGCCGGCGGTTTCGTCCAGCGCCGCCCCCAATTGGTAACGCGTTCTGCCATCGCCACCGGAGACGCCCGCACTGCGTTCGAAGGTGCCGCGCGAGCCGGCGGCGAGCCGCACGTAGGGATGGATGCCTGCGGCCTCGCCGCGGCGGGTGAAAATCTGGATAACCCCACCGATGGCGTCGGAGCCGTAGAGCGCGGAACGCGAGCCGCGCACGACTTCGATCCGCTCGATCTGGTCGGGGCTGAGGAATTCGATGCTGGAGGTGCCGCTGGAGGCGCTGGCGATGCGCTGGCCATCGACCAGCACCAGCGTCTGCGCGGTGGAGGTGCCGCGCATGAAGATGCCGGTCTGGCTGCCCGCGCCACCGGTGCTGACGATGTTCACGCCCGGGACGTACTGGAGGATTTCCGCGACGCTACGGGCTTGCAGCCGCTCGATATCGGCGCGGGTGAATACGGTGCTGGCGGCGGAGCTCTGGCTGCGCGCCTCGACGCTGCGATTGGCGGTGACCAGCAGTTCGTCGAGTTTCAGCGCGTCGTCCTGCGACGGGGTTTCGGCCAGGGCCGGCAGGGTCGGCAGCAGGGCCAGGGTCAAGGCGAGGCGGGAAAGCATCATGGGAAATCCTCAAGGTCGGCGAGACGTTCGAGGAGGGCAGGCAGACGCGGGCCGTTTCGTGCGCGGGCCGACGCCTGATGGTGTCGCCCTCCGCAACACCAGTGGCATTCCGCCGTGGCCGGTCTCCGGGCTCTCGACGCGGCTCGCGCTCGCCTTCCCATGCATGCGCACAGTGGCCGTTGAGCGGAGTGCGATCCGGGCGGATCGCGGTCGATTACCGTTGCGGGGGCAGCGCCGGGTTTGCCCAGGAAGACTGGAGCGCACCGGCTTCCCGATTAACGCTGGCCATGCGGCCCGCGTACCTCGGCGGAAATGAAAACGTCGCGCACCTTAGTCGGCGCCTTCGAGGAAAACAAGGACGCTGCGTCGGCCCGGAGGCGGGATCTGGTCGCGTGGTAGCCGACGGAGCGGCTTCAGCCGGACTTCTTCGTCACCCTGCAGGAACTGCGGACCCTTGGGATCGCGCCTGTCAGACCCAGTCCTGGGCCTTCATCTCGCTCTTCAGGTAGGCGTAATAGACCGGTGCGGCGACCAGACCGGCGATGCCGAAGGCGGCTTCGAACACCAGCATCGCCAGGAGCAACTCCCAGGCCTTGGCGTTGATCTGCCCGCCGACGATCCGCGCATTGAGGAAGTATTCGACCTTGTGGATCAGGATCAGGTACGCCAGCGCGCCCAGGGCGACCCACAGCGACAGCGAGAAGCCGACGATGAAGATCGCGGTGTTGGAGATCAGGTTGCCGATCACCGGCAGCAGCCCGACGACGAAGGTCAGCAGGATCAGCGTCTTGGTCAGCGGCAGGTGGATGCCGAACAGCGGCAGCACACCCATCAGGAAGACCCCGGTGAACGCCGTGTTGAGCAGGGAAATCTTGAACTGGGCGAAGACGATGTTGCGGAACGCCGCGGTGAACCGCGTCACCCTCACCAGCAGCTCGCCCGCCAGCGGCTTGAGCGTCTGCGGATCGGGCAGACGCTGCAGCGCGACCACTGCGCCGAGGATCATGCCGATCAGCACGGTGACGAACAGATGCGCGGCGCCCTTGCCGAGCAGTTGCAGCTCGCCGACGTGACGGCGCAGCCAGTCGTGCAGGGTCAGGCGGACGTCGTCGACGTTGGCCGGCAGGTAGGCCACCAGTCCCTCCGGCACCTGCTCGCGCACGCGGTCGACCACGCCCATCAGCTTGCCGAGCATCTGCCCGGGATTGTTCAGCTCCAGCAGGGCGAAGGAGAACGCACTGGCGAACGCCAGCGTCAGCACCCCGACGACCATGACGCCGAGCAGCCCGACCGTCAGCAGACGCCCGAGATGACCGGCGAACAGGCGCTGCAGCAGCGGTGCCAGGCTGTTCACCAGTTCGAATACCAGCAGCCCGGCGAGCAGGCTCGGCAGCAGTTTGAGCGGCAGGACGAGAATCAGGGCGATGCCCAGAATCAGCAGACTGGCGTAGCAGAAGGTGCGGCGGGAGGAATTGCTCATGAAGTCCTGATCGGATGACGGCCTGACAGCGACCGACAATCTGCCAGCAGTCCCCGCACATTGCCAGCCGCATGAAATGACAAAATTTGACCTGGGCCGGCAGCGGCAGGAAAAGACGCCGGGGAAACTCCCGCGACGCTGGCCCCGTGCCTTCACGCTAGACGCCATACTGCCGAAAAAGCCCGCTTCAGGGCCGTTCCTGCCGCTTCGCTGAAGCCGCCGTCCGCCGTTGAAAAAAATCTAATTCAGCAAAAATAACGGCTTACTTCTCAAAGACGAATTCCCAGGCAACCTTTTGCCAGGAAGGGGGGTCGATTGGCTTATGAATAACCACCCGCTAACCAGCCCCGCACGGATTGTCGGTGCCGCTCGCTGCCCCCGCGCAATCCCCTCCTTCGCGAAAACCGGTGCGCGGCACGCGGCTGTCCGCCGTGGCGCGCACTCGGGCTTCACCCTGATCGAGGTGATGATCACCCTGGTCATCGTGGCGATCCTCGCCGGCATCGCCCTGCCCAGCTACACCAGCTACATCACCAAGAGCAAGATCAGGACCGCCCAGGCCGACCTGGTGGCGCTGAGCCTGAACCTGGAAAACCACTTCCAGCGCCAGCTGACCTACCCCACCAGCACGACCTCGAACACCGCCGAGACCAAGGCGCTGTTCACCGGCTGGACCCCGGCGCAGGCCAGCGACTTCAGCTATACCCTGAGTACCGCCACGTCCACCACCTATACCGTGACGGCCACCGGCACCAGCAGCAACCTGAGCGGCTGCACCATCAGCCTGACCAATCTCAACGAGCGCAGCGTATCCAACTGCGGGAGCTTCACAGGATGGCAATGAGGCAGGACGCCGGGGGTTTCACGCTAGTGGAAGTGATGATCAGCCTCGCCGTCATGCTGATCCTGCTGATGGCGGCGATCCCGATGACGATTTCCTGGAGCAACAGCGCCAAGCAGCGCGACGCCGCCGGCTTGCTCCAGCAGGGCCTGTCGCGGGCCAAGGCGCTGGCGTTGCGCAATCCCGGTGCAGTGGGCGCCGGCATGCCGAGCGCGGCGCTGTGCCTGAGCGGCGGCACGCTCAGCGTGCTGCGGCTGACGCGCGACGTGACCTTCAGCTGCACGCCCGAGGCGGACGAGGATGTGCAATGGTCCGCGGTGATACCGAGCGCCGCCAGCATCACGATCGGGGGGGAGGATTTCCAGTGCCTGGCACTGGACAACCGCGGGCTGCCGGTGACGGTCAGCGGTTGCGTCGAGACCAGCACCGGCACCTTCAACGTGATTGTCGGCAGCGAGGATTCGCTGGATGTCACGCTCATCTGATGGCGGTCTCCGCCCAGCCAGACAGCGCGGCGACATCCTGGTCGAATCGCTGATCGGCGTGGTGCTGATGAGCATCATTGGCCTGGGCATGGTGGCGGTGACCTCGCGGGTCGAGGTCAGCCATCGTTACAGCAACGCACAAGGACTCGCGGTGGGACAGATGCGCAATCTGCTGCAGCAATACGGAAACGAACTGTGCAGTGACTCGAGCCTGGCGGTGATCACCCTGCCGCCCAACGATCAGGTCTTCAACCTCCAGGTGACCTGCGCGACGCCGACCATCAGCGTGAAGGGCGTGGCGCTGGAGAGCCCGCCGGACACGGTCACGCTGAGCACGCCGGACGAGGCGTCGGACTATTTCGGCGGTGTGGTGAAGGTGGGTGAGAACTAGGGCGCGCCCGCAGGCCGGGATCACGCTGATAAGCATGATGATCGGCCTGGTGATCTCCTCGCTGAGCATCCTCGCGATGCTCTCGCTGTATCGCAACCTCGTGCATCAGGCGGCGGACTCGATCGTCCACTCCAACCTCGACGGCCAGGTGGCGGCGGGGCTGCTGACGGCGCAGATCGAACTGCAAAGCGCGGGGTTCGGCATCCCCTCGGCGGCGGTCAACCAGGACCTGATGCTGCTCGCCGGGGCGAGCCTGACGCCCGGCGGCATGCTCAGCGGGACGATCCAGAACATCCTCGGCAGCGAGCAGGAGGGCGAGGCCATCGTCTGGGGCAGCAATCCGACCCGCAGCACCTACCTGTGCAGCGCGCTGCTGGCGCGCGATGGCGGGCTGATCCTGCTGCGCGGCAAGCCCTGCGCGGCGGCGATCCAGTTCTCCAGCGTCGACTGGCAGGGCGAAAGCGTCGCGCTGATCGCGCCAGGCACGCTCAATGCAAGCCAGGCGGTGAGCATCAAGACCCAGGTCAACGCCTGTTGGCCGTACGGAAAGAGTTTCGCCAACCCGGCGGTGCAGGTGGTCATCAGCGCCGGCGGAAGCACCCTGAACACCGATACCGCCTACGCGGCGTCGAGCTACACCGTGTGCCTACCCAATCTCGCGCCACCTTGATGGACCTGTTTCGATGAGCGCCAAACGGCCCTTCCGGCTATCCCGCCAACGCGGCATGGCGACATTGCTGATCATCCTGATGACCGGGCTGGCGCTGACCGCCACCGCGGTCGGGGTGATGTATGCCGTGCGCGGGACCCAGGAGAAGGCCCTTTCGGTGCACAGCGCGACCCAGGCCCAGCAGATCGCCTGGGGCGGCGTCGAGATGGTGCGCAGCTACCTGCTGACCCTCGATGAGGCCACCCTGATGTCGCTGCGCGGCGACCTGCCGATCAGCGGGGCCGAGGGGCTCAGCGCACGCATCGAGGGCGCGCCGGTGAAGAACGCCAGCGATTTCAGCCTGGTGGTCGACATCACCGGCACCTCCGCCGGTGGCAGCCATGCGGAAGCCCGGTCCACCGTGCAGGCGGTGTTCATCGTCACCACCGCGCAGGACGACGGCGAAAGCGCGCCCATCGGCGTGCAGGGCGCGGTGAACATCAACGGAGACCTGAACATGAGCGGCAACGTCGCCGCGGTGGGCTTTAACAACACCAGCTTCAACGTCAACGGCAACGTCAACCTGTCCGGCAGCGTGACCGGGATCGACTGCATCCGCGCCACGGGCAACGTCAGCATCAGTTCCGGGATCGTGGTGAACTGCGTGCAGGCCAACGGCAACATCGCCCTCAGCGGCTCGGCGGCGATCGGCACGGTGGAGGCCCTGGGCAGCGTCAGCCTCAGCGGTGGCGCCACCCGCGCCAACTCGATCCAGGCCAACGGCAACGTGACGCTGTCCGGAGGCGCCGCGAACGCGGGGACGATCAACAGCCAGGGCAACGTGGTGGTTTCCGGTGGTGCCGCCTACGCCAACACCATCAATGCGCTCGGTTTCATCAACTGGACCAGCTCGGCCAGCGCCACCGCGTTGAATTCCAACAGCTACGTGACCTACGCCGGCGCCCTGGCGACACCGACCATCAGCGCCAAGGGCACCGTGACCCTCAGTGGCGGCGGCGCCAGCCAGGTGACCACCAGCGGCAACGTGGTGTCGGCCTACGGCACCCTCAACAGGATCGACGCCAGCGGCAACCTGAGCAGCAGCAGCGGCCTGGTGCTGGCCGGTACCATCGGCGGGACGAAATCCTGCCCGGTGTACCTCAACTGCCCCGGCGTGCTGGTGCAGAGCGGCTACGTGGCGTCGCCCAGCACGGTCTCGGTGGTCGCGGCGAACACGGTTTCGATCCAGCCGCCGCAGGTCGACGCCTACGCGCTGCGCAACTCGGCCAACTACATCTTCGAGATCGATCAGGCGGGCTTTCGCAAGGTCACCGTGCAGAACATCGCCGGCATCGCGCCGGGCAGTTACTACCTGGGCAACTACCAGGGGCCCTACCGGGACTATCTGTGCACGGAGGTGAGCGGTTCGGCCGGCGAGCCGACCTGCACCCAGCCCGTGACGCCCTACGCCACGATCTGCCAGGGCTATTCGGCCTACAACGGCTGCATCACCTACGCCGCCGACACCACCACCTGGTCGATAAACGGCATCAGCCTCGCCCCCGGCGTGCTTTGGTTCGCCGGCAACGTCAACGTCGGCAACGGCAGCTACAACAACAGCATCATCGCCACCGGCAACCTGGCCACCTCCGGCTCGGCCCTGGTGGTGGCGGTGAACTACGCCGGCTACGCCGCGGTGTGTGCCAACGCGCCGGTGGCGATCACCCGCAACCCGGCGTTCACCGGGCTGTATCCGAGCAACTTCTGCAACGTCAGCGCCGGAACCTTCATCAGCAACGCCGCGGGCAACACCGCGCTGATCTCCGGCGGCTACCTCAACGGCAGCTTCGTCGGCGGCAACATCACCCTCGGCTCGGCGAATAACGTCTACGGCAACGTGCTGGCCGGCAATACCCTGAGCACCACCGGCAGCACCGTGATCCACGGCAGCCTGACCACCGCCGGCCAGGGCACCACCACGTCCACCAGCCTGGGCGGCAGCACCGTCGTCGACGTCAGCGGCGCGCCGTCGAGCTTCGACCCGAGCGAAAACCCCTGCTCGCGCGACTGCGCCACCCAGCCCGGAACCGCCGAAACCCTCTGGACCCGCTACTACTGAGCCTCGGCCATCTGCCTGCAGAGCTTCGCGGTGGCCTGCAGCATCTGCAGGCTGGGCCGTTCGAGGCCGTTGTCCGGCACGCTCCACAGCTGCCCGGCGCGCACCGCGGCGAGCTGCGCCCACACCCGCCAACCCTCCAGTTGCGCCGCATTGGCGCCGAAAATCACCTGCGGGTCGCGCGCCAGCACGCTTTCCACGCTCACCTGGGGCGCCGGCAGGGCGAGGTCGGCGAAGACGTTGCGCCCCCCGCAGACGGCGATCGCGTCGCTGATGATCTGCCCTCCGCCGATGGTGTACAGCGGCGGGTTCCATACCTGGTAGAACACCCGCAGCGGCTCGGCGCGCGCATAGCGCCGGCGCAGTTCGGCGATGCCGTCGACGAAGCGCGCCTGCACGCGTCGCCCCTGTTCGGCACGGCCGATACGTTCGCCGAGACGGGCGAACGTATCGGCGAGCTGGTCGAAACTGTGCGGCTCGGCAACGAACATCGCGATGCCCAGGCCTTCGAGCTGGGCGCGCTGCGCGGCATTCACGCTGCCCGGCCAGAGCAGCAACAGATCGGGCTTGAGGCCGATCAGGGTTTCCATCTCGACCTGCCCGTAGCGCCCCACCGATGGCACGCCGGTCAGCGCCGCCGGCCGCTCGCCGCCATCGAGCACGCCAACCAGCAGCTCGCCGGCGTCCAGGTCGAGCATGATTTCCGAGAGGGAAGGCGCCAGGCTGACCACCCGTTCCACCGCGCCCGCCGTGGTACAGGCGAGAAGCAGCAGCGCGACGAGCAGAGGCCGCATCAGAGCTGGCGAGGTAGGCGGTAGAGGTAGAACAGCACCAGGCTGGAGAGCGTCAGCAACAGCAGCGGAATCGCCTCCTGCCCGGCGAGCAGCCCGGCGGCGGCGCACCAGGCCGGCAGGCTGGCGCCAAGCAGTGCGTTGCGCCGGCGCAGTCCCAGAGCACGCCAGGCGAGCGGCTCGTCGTCGCTGTCACGGGCTTTCTCGGTGGCGATCAGGGCGCGCTTGTAGGCGTGGAACAGCGGCAGGCTGACGAACATCGAGAGCAGCCCGGCGATGAACAGCGGCATCAGCAGCGGCTCGCGCGGCGGGTTGTCGCCGGCCAGCACCTCCACCAGCACCAACGGCGCCAGCATCAGCGCCAGTTGCAGCCACCAGGCCAGCGCCAGCCTGCGGCGTGCGTTGGCCCGATTCACGGCTTCTCCACTTCACCCTGGTGCAGGCTGCCCAGCAGGTGGCCGAGCTTGCCGGCCTTGGTCGCCAGGTAGCGCTCGTTGTGCGGGTTGAGCCCGGTCTGCAACGGCCTGCGTTCGGCGATGCGGATGCCGAAGCCTTCCAGCGCCTTCACCTTGCGCGGATTGTTGGTCATCAGCCTGATCGCGCTGACGCCCAGGTGTTCGAGCATCGGCAGGCAGATCGCGTAGTCGCGCTGGTCGGCGCCGAAGCCCAGGCGCACGTTGGCTTCCACGGTGTCGGCGCCACCGTCCTGCAGTTCATAGGCGCGGATCTTGTTCAGCAGGCCGATGCCACGGCCCTCCTGACGCAGATAAAGCAGCACGCCGCGGCCCTCGTCGGCAATCGCCCGCAGCGCGGCTTCGAGCTGCGAACCGCAATCGCAACGCAGGCTGAACAGCGCATCGCCCGTGAGGCATTCCGAATGCAGGCGACCGAGTACCGGAGCGCCGTCCGAGATATCGCCCATGGTCAGGGCGACATGCTCCTTGCCGGTTTCCTCATCGAGGAAACCGTGCATGACGAACTCGCCGAACGGCGTGGGCAATTTCGAAGCGGCGACGAAAACGACGGACACCGAGAGGCTCCATGGGGATAAGCGGGGCGGGCATTGTACCAGCGCCGACCGACGTCGAGTCAGCGTGAATTTCCGTCTATCACTATCAGCTTTTTAGATAAGGCTCTACCGAATCGCCCAAGACCTCGTAAGCCATTGCTTACATCTTGTTACCGCCACTGCATCGTCGAGACCAACGCGGGCGTTACAATTTTTGCGGCTCATCGTCCACCGGCCCCGCCCTCGGATGGTTCATAATGCAGGCGTTTCGCCATCAAAGCAGGCAGTGAATGCGCCAAAGGCCCGATTTAGAGGCCCCGCTGTTGGCACAGGTCATGCTTTCCACGCACATCCCTCCCTCACTATCGGATGCGCGAGATTCCCTGGTGCAGTGGGTCATCGGACCCGGTCATCGCGACTTCCAAGGACGCCTTAGATGGTCATGTTTGTTCCCCGCCGAACCGCGGGTTTTACCCTGATCGAGCTGATGATCACCCTCGCAATCATCGGCATACTCGCGGCCATCGCCCTGCCCACGTACGACAGCTACATCACCAAGAGCCGGATCAAGACCGCCCAGGCCGATCTCGCCGCGCTCGCCCTGAACCTCGAGAACGCCTACCAGCGCAAGCTCGCCTACCCGACCCTGACACTCGACGACAGCGCCGCGGTGACCGCGCAGTTCACCGGCTGGCACCCCGCGGAATCGAACTTCGAGTACAGCCTGTCCTCCTCCGCCAGCGGCTACACGCTGACCGCCACCGGCAGCACCGGCAAGGTGAACGGCTGCGAGATCACCCTGGACAACGAAAACACCCGCACCATCGCCCAATGCGGCGCCTACAACGGTAGCTGGCTGTGAGGGGCCAGGCGCGGGGCTTCTCGTTGATCGAACTGATGATCAGCGTGGCCCTGCTCGCGTTCCTGGTATTGATCGCCGGGCCGTTCACCAGCGCCTGGAGCAACGGCGCCAAGGTGCGCGATGCCGAGGGTGTGCTCAACCAGGGCATCGGCCGGGCCAAGGCGGCCGCGCTGCGAAACCGCTACGGCATCGTAGACGGCAAGCCGGCGGCCACGCTGTGCCTGTCCGACAGCAACCTGCTCAGCCTGCACGAAGCCAACGACAAGGACACGCCCGCCACCTGCCTCACCCATTCGCCGTGGCAGGCACAACTGCCTGCGAGCGTCAGCGTCACCCTGACCGCCGGCGCCAGCACCCTGAGCTGCCTGAGTTTCGACAACCACGCCGCGCTCGCCAGCGCCTCGGTGCCCAGCGGCTGCTCGTCCAGCACCGCGCTGACGCTCGCCGCGGGAGGTGAGAATGTCGCTCTGGTCTTCAACTGATCGCCGCCGGCAGCGCGGCGACATCCTCCTCGAGGCGCTGATCGGCATCCTGCTGATGGCGATCATCGGCCTCGGGCTGGTCTACGTGACCTCGCGCGTCGCAGTCAGCCAGAAGGACATGAACCTGCAGAGCCTGGCGATCGCCCAACTGCGCGACCTGCTGCAACGCAACGGCGCCGGCACCGACCTGTGCGGCGGCAGCCACCAGATCAGCCTGCCGTCGATCGGCACCCTCAACGTCACCGTCACCGGCTGCGGCACCACCGCCAATGCCACGGTGGGTGGCCAGCCGCTGAGCGGCATCGCCAGCCCGCTGACCCTGAGCGTGAGCAACAGCGCGCTGGGCGGCGAAGTCAGCGTGGGGGCGACGCTATGAAACGCCAGCGCGGGATGACGCTGATCAGCATGATGGTCGGCCTGGTGATCTCGATGTTCAGCATCGTCGCCATGCTTTCGCTGTACCGCAGCCTGGTGCAAAGCGCAGTGGTGGCGACCCGCGATGCCAACCTCGACGGGCAGATCGCCGCCGGCCTGCTCAGTGCGCAACTGGAGATCCAGAGCGCCGGCTTCGGCATCGAAGCGGCCGGCAATGCCGATCTCACACTGGCCACCACCAACCTCGACAGCACCACCCGCGCGCTGCTCTGGCGCCTGGTCGACACCGGCACCTACCGCTGCCGCGGATTGCTCGAACGCAGCGTGAACGACAGCGCCAGCGGCCAGAGCATGCGCGTGCTGTCGCTGTTGCAGGCGAACAGTTGCGACGCGAGCGGCGCACTGTCGGGCAAGACCTGGGCGGTGGTCGGCGACCTCGCCGAGTTCCGCGGGCAGAACCTCGCGCAAGTCGTCTTCCAGATCAGCACCAGCAACTGCTGGCCGTTCGGTGTGGGCGACAACAGCACTCCCAGCGCCCATGCGCTGGTGACGCTCAGTGCCCCCAGCAGCTCGCAGCTCGCGGGCGCGGTAGCCGACCCGATCAGCTACAGCGTCTGCCTGCCCAACATCAAACCCGTCTAGGACAACCGCCATGGGCCTTCACCCGCAGCGCACGCCCCGCCTGCCCGCCCGACAACGCGGCATGGCGACTCTGATGATCATCCTGCTCGCCGGGCTGGCGCTGACGGTGACCGCGCTGGGCGTCACCCATGCCGTGCGAAGCGCCCAGGACAAGCAGGTCACGGTGCATGCCGCGACGCACGCCCAGGCGGGCGCCTGGACCGGCGTCGAGGTGTTTCGTCAGTACCTAAAGTCGATCAACCAGGCCAGCCTCGAAGCGCTGGCGGCCGGCCAGGCGGTCAGCATCAGCCTCGGCGACATGGCGCTGGGGGCGGTGATCGTGCAGAACACCGTCACCAGCGGCAGCACCCGGCGGATCACCGCCAACATCCGTAACCAGGACGCCGCCGCGCGCTCCACCTCGGTGATCCAGGCGGTCTACCAGGTGACGCCGGGGGGCGCGACCAACACCGAATCCGGTCTGCCCTGGAGCGACGTGCTGAACATCTACAACGACCTGAACATGAGCGGCGGCATCGGCATCCGCGGCTATGACAACGCCAACTTCAACGTCAGCGGCAACGTCAGCCTGAACAACGCCTCGATCACCGGGATCAAGACGATCAAGGCGACCGGCGACATTTCCATCGGCAGCGCCATCGCCGTGACCACGCTCTACTCCAACGGCAACATCGCGCTGACGGGCTCCGCCAGCGCCACCACCGCCTCGGCGCTCGGCAATATCACCGTCGCCAGCGGCGGTACCCAGGGCACGCTGAACGCCAACGGCAACATCACCCTGAGCAACGGCAGCACCAGCACCGCCAATGCGCTGGGCTGGATCAAGGTGAGCAGCGGCAGCAACCAGGGCGCGCTGAACGCGGCGCAGACCATCGCCATCAGCAACGGCGGCACCACGAACGTCGCGGCCGCGGTCGGCAACGTCTCCGTGACCGGGGGCTCGGTCAACGTCATCAACAGCGAAGGGGACGTGACCTCCACCCGCAACGTCGCGCAGATCAATGCCAATGGCAGCGTGGTCGCCGGTGGCAGTGCCGCCACGGTGATCAAGGCAATCGGCAACGTCACGCTCAACGACTCCGGCAGCAAGAGCGTCACCACCAAAGGCTCGGTGCTGGTCAACGCCGGCAGCCTGAGCAGCGTCACCGCGCAGCAGAACCTGACGTTCAACGGCTGGGGAAGCGCGAGCGGCAGTGTAGGCGGCACGGTCACCAAGGCCGAGCAGTACAACAACAACGTGAACGTCTCCAGGCAGCCGGGCCTGGTAGTCGACGTGCCGTTGGTGGACGTCGTGCCGATGACCCGGCTGACCGAGTTCAGCCTGACCCAGCCACAGGTGGATGCGTACCCGCTGAAGAGTTCGGCCAACTACGCCTTCACCTACGACAGCGGGCATATTGTGGTGACCGTCGCCAACATCAGCGGCATCCCCGCCGGTAGCTACCGGATCGGCAAGATCAAGACCAACTACAACGACAAGTGGGGTTACCTGTGCAGCGACATCGACGGCTCGGGCTATTGCAGGACCGAATGCGCGACGGTCACCAACGGCAGTTGTAGCGGCGTCGGCGTCGCCAGCGCACGCAAGATTTGCCAGGGCACCTGGGACGGCGCGGAGTGCATCGCTTACTCGAACGGAACCTGGACGCTCAACGGCCAAAGCGACAATACGGTCGTCGCCCCGGGCGTACTCTGGCTCAAAGGTAACCTGGCCCTGCAGAGCGGCTTCTTCCGCAACAGCATCATCGCGACCGGCAACATCACCACCTCCGGCAGCGACAAGGTCTCCGCGATCAACTACAGCGGTTACGCCCTCACCTGCCAGAACAGCACTTTTTCAGGACTTTACCCGGTCAACTACTGCAGTACCGATGGCGCCCTGATCGGCAACCCTGTCGGCAACATCGGCCTGCTGGCGGGCGGTTACGTCGACGGCGCCTACAGCGGCGGCATCATCAACCTCGGCGCCTCCACCGAGGTCTTCGGCAGCGTGATCGCCGGCGACACCCTGCTCACCAGCGGCAACAGCACCGTGCATGGCTACGTCACCGCGGCCGGCCTGGGCAGCAGCACCAGCAACGACTGGGGCGGCAGCCTGACCATCGACCTGACCAACCTCCCGGCCGGCTACAACCCGGGCGGGATTCCCGACATGGGCAACTGCACCAGCAATTGCGACGGCGGCCACGGCTCGGCCGCCGCCAGCGCCGAGCTGCTCTGGAGCCGCTACCTGTAGGAAAGGGATGCGTGACCTGCGGGAGCTACTTGGCCTCGAGCACCAGCATTCCCTGCTCTTCGCCCCAGCGCACGCGGCTGAGGAAGCTCATGCCGAGCAGGACCTCGCCCGGCGCCGGGCCTTCTAGGATCGAGGCCTGGACGCCGCGCAGCTCGATCTCGCCGACCTTGACGCTGCTGAGCGTCACGCCCCAGGCCTTCACCGTGCCGTTGGCGGTGCTGACGATCAAAGGCCGGCCGAGCACCCGGAAGTCGATGCCCAGGCGACTCGCCTGCGCCTCGTTCATCGCCACCGAGGTGGCGCCGGTATCCACCAGGAACTGCACCGGGAAACCCTGAACCGAGCCTGGCACCCAGTAGTGCCCCGAGTTGCTCCGCGCAATGGACACCTGCGGACGCTTCGGCGTCGCGCTGCCCTGGCCGTACTCGCGGCTCAGCTCGATGCGCCGCTCGACGCCATCGATGCGCAGCAGCGCGCCGTTCTTGTCCGCCGCCACCACCTCCACGCCCTGCGGCCCGCTCTGGCCGACGCGCACCAGCTTGCGCGTGCCGTCGACGTTGAGCACCACGGCGCTGGGAAACAGCCCGACCACCTGCACCTGCGGCGCGGCGTGGAGCATGCAGGCCCACAATAGGCCGCAGACAAGCAGCTCACTGTGGCGCATCGCCCTTCTCCGGATAGCGGTCGAACAGATAGAGCTGGTTCCAGCGCCCATACAGGGCGCGCAGGCTGCCATCGTCCTTCAGCGCCTGCAGGCGCCGGTCGTACAGCGCCGCGAGGGTGCGCCCGCGCGGGGTCGCGGCGAAACCGGGGTACATCGGCAGGCCGGTCAGTTCGGTGATCCGATAACGATCCGGCTGCGGGCTGGCCTGGAGCAGCAGTTGCACGTCCGGCAGCGCGTCGATGTAGAAGTCGGCGCGACCGCGTTCGAGCATTTCCAGCACACCGTCGCGGCGGCGGATCTCTTCGTATCCCACCACGCCGGGCAAATGGCGCTGGTAGCCGTAGCCACGGATCCAGGTCAGCCGGTACTGGGCGAGATCGTCCAGGGCGGGGGCCGGCTTGCTGCTCAAGCCGAGGGCGACCACCGGGTCGAGGCCGTAGGAACTGCGCGGATAGATGACGCCGTCGAGGCCCTCGTCGCGGTAGGAACCCAGCCAGGCATCCGCCTCGCCACGCTGAACCAGACCGACGCCACGGGTGTAGACCTCGCTGCGAATGTCCACCTTCACCCCCGCCGGCTCGAAGATCAAGCGCATGATCTCCCAGCCCAGACCGCTGCCGTCGGCATTGGTGTAGCCCGGCCACACGTCGCTGACCAGGCGGATGTCCATCGCCTGCGCTTCCTCGGCGTACGCCTCGCCCAGCACGGTGGCGCAGAACAGCAGCGCACCGATCATCCATGATTTCATCGCTGTGTATCCTAGATCACGAGCCAGGCCGCGCCTTGGACGACTGCCCAGGCGAAGACGCCCGCCAGCACGTCGTCGAGCATGATACCCAGCCCACCTTGCAGGTGCCTGTCCAACCAGCCGATCGGTTCCGGCTTGAAGATATCGAACAGACGAAAGGCCACGAAGCCGAGCAGCAGCCACGCCCAGCCGTCCGGCGCCAGCCAGAAGGTGATCCAGATGCCGACCAATTCATCCCAGACGATGCCTTCGTGGTCGTGCACCCGCAGGTCGTCGGCGACCTTGCCGCACAGCCAGATGCCGAACAGCGTGGTGGCTACCAGCAGCGCCGCGTAGCCCCACACCGGGAGCAGGTGCCACAGCGGGACGAACACCAGGGCGATCAGCGAACCCCAGGTACCGGGTGCCTTGGGCAAGGTGCCGGAGCCGAAGCCGAAGGCGAGGAAATGCCAGGGATCGGACCACACCGAATGCGGAACCGGCTGCGTCGGCGCCTGGTGGGAATCAGTCATGGGTCGCTCCGAAATGTTGGTAACCGCCCGCAGGCAGGTCGAGGGACAGTCCCTGGGCGTCGAGCAGTTGCACGCCGGCGCCTGCCTCGACGCGGCCGATCACCGCCAGCTCCGGCCAGTCGCGCTGGAACGCGGGCAGCAGGGACGGCGGCAGCGTGAACGCCAGGCGGTAGTCGTCGCCGCCACCCAGCGCGCAGGCCTGCGCCGCCTCGCGTCCGAGCAGCGCCAGCAAGGGCGCCGACAACGGCAGCCGCTCGCGCTCGACGAGCAGGGTGACGCCGGAGGCGCGGGCGATGTGGCCGCAATCGGCGAGCAGGCCATCGGAGACGTCCAGCGCCGCCGTCGCGCTGCCGCGCAACGCCTGCCCTAGCGCCAGTTGCGGCTGCGGCGCCCAGTATCGTTCCAGCAGCGGCCTTGCGATCCGCGCCGCCGCGCGACGCTCGCGAAGCACCAGCGGCAGCGCGCCGGCGGCGTCGCCGAGACTGCCGCCGACGCAGAGCAGGTCGCCGGGCCGTGCGCCGCTGCGGGTCAGCGCCTGGCCACGCGGCACGCGGCCGAACACGCTCAGGGTCAGGCTCAGCGGACCACGCGTGGTGTCGCCGCCGACCAGCGCCAGCCCGCAGGCCGCCGCCATCAGCGCGAGGCCGTCGGCGAAGCCGCGCAACCAGTCTTCGTCGGCGCCAGGCAGGGTCAGCGCGAGGGTGAAGGCGAGCGGCGTCGCGCCCATCGCCGCCAGGTCACTGGCGGATACCGCCAGCGCGCGCTGGCCGAGCAGAAAGGCCTCGCAGGCATCGGGGAAATGCACGCCGGCGACCAGCGTGTCGGTGGACACCGCCAGCTGTTCGCCGGGTGGCAGGTCGAGCAGCGCGCAATCGTCGCCGATGCCCAGCGCGACGCCTTCGGCCGCCTGCGCGCAGGGCGCGGCGGCGAAGTAACGACGGATCAGCTCGAATTCCCCCATCGGGACGCCTCAGGCAGCATCCGGGGACGAGGGACGGGGCGACATCAGCGCTTGTCGCCGCGCTGGCCGCCGCGCACTTCGGCCGCGCGCAGGGTCGGCGCCAGCTTGTCCAGCACGCCGTTGACGAACTTGTGCCCGTCGGTGGCGCCGAACACCTTGGCCAGCTCGATGCCCTCGTTGATCACCACGCGGTACGGCACGTCGACACGGTGGGCCATTTCCCAGGTGGACAGGCGCAGGATGGCCAGTTCGACCGGGTCCAGTTCCTCCAGCGGGATATCGAGGAACGCGGCGAAGGCGCCATCGATTTCCGGTTTGTTGCGCGCAACGCCGGTGAGGATTTCGTGGAAGTAGGCGCCATCGACACCGGCGAAGTCGTTGTCGACGCGGAACTGCGCTTCGATCTCGTTGAGCGACTGCCCGGCGATGTGCCACTGATACAGCGCCTGCATCGCCAGACTGCGGGCCACGCGACGCTGCGCGATCCTGCCCTTCGCCGGCTTGGCCGGCTGCTGGTCGTCCTGATCGTCCCGGTTAAGACTCACTTGGCCTCCAAGGCCGCCAGCAGGCTGACCATTTCCAGAGCGGACAGCGCGGCTTCGGCGCCCTTGTTGCCGGCCTTGGTGCCGGAGCGCTCGATGGCCTGCTCGATGGAATCCACGGTCAGCACGCCGAACGCGACCGGTACGCCGAATTCCATGGAAACCTGGGCCAGGCCCTTGGTGCATTCGCCGGCGACGTATTCGAAATGCGGAGTGCCGCCGCGGATGACCGCGCCGAGGGCGATGATCGCCGCGTACTCGCCCTGCTGGGCGACCTTCTGGGTGACCAGCGGAATCTCGAAGGCGCCGGGCGCGCGGATCAGGGTGATGTCGGCTTCCTTGACGCCGTGGCGGACCAGGGCGTCGACCGCCCCGCTGACCAGGCTTTCGACGACGAAGCTGTTGAAGCGGCCAACCACCAGGGCGAATTTGCCTTGGGGGGCGATGAAGGTACCTTCGATGGTCTTCAGAGGCATGGATGGGTCTCGATCTGTATTAAAGAGCCGGGCGTCACTCGCCCCGAAAATAAGCTTTTTGCTCCCCTTGCCCAGGTGCGGGAGAAGGCCGGGCGCGGAGCCACGACCCCCTCCCCCGCCCTGCGGGCACCCTCTCCCATGAAGGGGAGCGGGTCATCGGAAGCGGCACTGCGGGCCGCCTGTCAATCGGCGGGCAGGTATTCTACAACCTCCAGGTCGAACCCGGATATCGCATTGAACTTCATCGGCGAACTCATCAGGCGCATCTTGCGCACGCCGAGGTCGCGCAGGATCTGCGAGCCGGCGCCGACCGTGCTGTAGGTGCTCGGCGTCTTCGCGGTGCCGGCATCGGCCTCGCGGATGTGCGCGAGCACTTCGTCGCCGTCCAGCGAATGGCCGAGCAGCAGCACCACGCCGCTGCCCGCGCGGGCCACTTCGGTCATCGCCGCGCGCAGGCTCCAACGGCCCGGCTGGCGGACCATCAGCAGGTCGCGCATCGGGTCCATGTTGTGCACCCGCACCAGCGTCGGCTCTTCCGGACAGATGCTGCCGAGGGTCAGCGCCATGTGTACGTCGCCCTCCACCGAGTCGCGGTAGGTGACCAGGTTGAACGGACCGACTTCGCTGTCCAGCGGCTGTTCGGCGATGCGCTGCACGGTGCGCTCGTGGATCAGCCGGTAGTGGATGAGGTCGGCGATGGTGCCGATCTTGATCCCGTGCAGCTCGGCGAAGGCCTCGAGTTCGGGCCGGCGCGCCATGCTGCCGTCGTCGTTCATCACCTCGCAGATCACCCCGCTCGGCTCGAAACCGCCCATCCGCGCCAGGTCGCAGGCCGCTTCGGTGTGGCCCGCACGGGCCAGTACACCGCCGGATTGCGCCATCAACGGGAAGATGTGGCCGGGGCTGACGATGTCTTCGGCCCTGGCGTTCTTCGCCGCGGCGGCCTGCACGGTGCGCGCGCGGTCGGCGGCGGAGATGCCGGTGGTGACGCCTTCGGCGGCCTCGATCGAGACGGTGAATTTGGTGCCGAAGCCGGAGCCGTTGCGCGGCGCCATCAGCGGCAGCTTCAGCGTTTCGCAACGCTCGCGGGTCATCGGCATGCAGATCAGCCCGCGGGCGTAGCGCGCCATGAAGTTGATGTGCTCGGCCTGCACGCACTCGGAGGCCATGATCAGGTCGCCTTCGTTTTCGCGATCTTCGTCATCCATGAGGATGACCATCTTGCCCTGGCGGATGTCTTCGACGAGTTCTTCGATGCTGTTGAGTGCCATGGTTGGCGAATCCTTACTTGTTCAGGTAGCCGTGCTCGGCCAGGAAACTTTCGCTGATGCCGGAGGCGGCGGGCTCGGCGGCCTTGTCGCCGAGCAGCAGGCGCTCGATGTAGCGCGCCAGCAGGTCGACCTCGAGGTTGACCTGCCGCCCGGGGCGGTAGTCGGCCATGATGGTTTCGGCGAGCGTGTGCGGGACGATGGTCAGCTCGAACTCGGCGCCATTCACCGCATTCACCGTCAGGCTGGTGCCATCGACGGTGATCGAGCCCTTCAGCGCGATGTACTTGGCCAGCTCGCGCGGCGCGCGGATGCGGAACTGCACGGCGCGGGCGTTCTCCTCGCGGGACACCACTTCGCCGACACCGTCGACGTGGCCGCTGACCAGGTGGCCGCCGAGGCGGCTGGTGGGCGTCAGCGCCTTTTCCAGGTTCACCGGGCTGCCGCTCTTGAGGCCGGCCAGCGCGGTGTGGCTGAGGGTCTCGCGGGAAACGTCGGCCCAGAAGCCGTCGCCGGGCAACTCCACCGCGGTGAGGCAGACGCCGTTCACCGCGATGCTGTCGCCGAGTTTGACGTCGCCCAGGTCGAGCTTGCCGGTCTGCACGTAGAGGCGCACGTCGCCGCCCTTGGGAGCCAGCGCGCGGATGCTGCCGATGGCTTCGATTATGCCGGTGAACATACGACCTCCCGCGCGAGCCGCGCAGAAGCCGTCGAACGGCTGAGGAAATGCAAATGGAAACGCGACATCGTGAAACTCCTGTTTTGTGAAAAACAGGGCACGTCGATCGAAAGGGATTGCAGGGGCGCGCCTGAAGGCTGCCCGTGGTGGCATCCCGTTCTCTCTTCATCCGGACTATGACCGTCGGCCCCGGGATCACACCGGGTCTGCTGACCTCGCCGCCCCGTGCGGGGTATGGCGAGCGCTCGCGGGCTCGACGCATTGCGCGCCATCACCGCCGGTGGGGAATTGCGCCCCGCCCTGAGAACGTTCCGGCCACCTGAATGGCCGGACGGCGTTTTTAGCACAAAATGCCGCAGGGCCGGAAGCGCCAAGGCGCCTTGCAGGCCCTCGCGGCGACAGTTCGGGGACGATCGGAGCTAATGAGTGACAGGGCGGGCGACGATCAGCCAGTCATCGCCGACGGCGCGGATATCGGCGATCTTCAACGCGCGCGATTCGGCCATGCGCTCCAACGGCAGGTCGAGCAGCGGCCGCGCACTGGAGCCGAGGAAGCAGGCGGCGACGAACAGCTGGTACTCGTCCACCAGCCCCTGCCGGGCGAAAGCGCCAGCCAGTTGCGCGCCGGCCTCCACCAGCACCTCGTTGGCGCCACGCGCGGCCAGCTCGACGAGCAGCGCACGCAGATCGACACGGCCATCGCCGCCGTCCAGCGCCAGCAGCGCATGCCCGGCCGCCGTGTAGCGCTCGCTCGCGGCGGCGTCGGTGCTCGCTACCAGGGCCGGGCCGGCCTGGAAGAACGGCGCATCCAGCGGCACGCGCAGGCGCCCGTCGACCAGCACGCGCAATGGCGCGCGGCCGGCGGCCAGGGCGGTCTGCTCGGCATCCAGGCCCAATTCGTCGGGACGCACGGTGAGCCGCGCGGCATCGGTGAGCACGGTGTCGGCGCCGCTGAGCACCACGCTGGACTGCGCGCGCAGGCGCTGCACCGCGGCGCGCGCGGCCGGCCCGGTGATCCACTGGCTTTCGCCGCTGGCCATTGCCGTGCGGCCGTCCAGGCTCATCGCCAGCTTGACCCGCACGTAGGGCAGGCCCTGTTCCATGCGCTTGATGAAACCCGGGTTGAGCGCCCGCCCCTCGGCTTCGAGCACGCCGGAGGCCACTGCGACCCCGGCCGCGGCCAGGCGCTGCAAGCCCTGACCGGCCACCTGCGGATTGGGGTCCTGCATCGCCGCGACCACCCGCGCGACGCCGGCCTGCAGCAGCGCATCGGCGCACGGCGGCGTGCGTCCGTGATGGCTGCAGGGCTCCAGCGTGACGTAGGCGGTGGCGCCGCGCGCGCGTTCGCCGGCCTGGCGCAGCGCGTGGACTTCCGCGTGCGGCTCGCCGGCACGCACGTGCCAGCCTTCGCCGACGACCTCGCCATTGCGCACGATGACGCAACCGACACGCGGATTGGGATGGGTGGAATACAGGCCCCGGCGCGCCAGCTGGAGGGCGCGGGCCATGTGGCGGATATCGTCTACCGGCGTGTCGCTCATTGCTTGGCCGGCTCGCGGGACAACCGCTCGATCTCCTCGCGGAATTCGTTGAGGTCCTGGAAGCGCTTGTAGACCGAGGCGAAGCGGATGTAGGCGACTTCGTCGAGTTTCTGCAGCTCGGTCATCACCAGTTCGCCGAGCACCAGCGACTTGACCTCGCGCTCACCGGTGGCGCGCAGCTTGCTCTTGATGTGGGCGATGGCCTCTTCGAGGCGCTCGATGCTGACCGGGCGCTTCTCCAGCGCGCGCTGCATGCCGGCGCGCAGCTTCTCTTCGTCGAACGGCTGGCGGCTGCCGTCCTGCTTGATCAGCCGCGGCATCACCAGCTCGGCGGTCTCGAAGGTGGTGAAGCGCTCCCCGCAGGCCATGCATTCACGCCGGCGGCGCACTTGATCGCCCTCGGCAACCAGCCGCGAGTCGATGACCTTGGTGTCGTTGGCGCTGCAGAAGGGACAGTGCATGTCAGGGTGCGATAGAGAAAACGGGCGGCCATGGTAGCGCATCCTCCCGGCAAGACAAGACGAGGACTTTGCGCTATACAGGCGCCCTGCCGAAGGCTGGATGGCGTTGTCATACAGTCAACCGAAGCGATGGAATTGACCGATGCCCCTACGCCCGTTGTGCCTGCTTTTCCTTGCCGCCCTGCTCGCCGCCTGCGCCAGCGCGCCCGAACCCTCTGCCCCACCCGCACAGAAGGCCCCGGCGAAACCGGTGGTCACCGAGCTGAGCCTGCCGGACTACATGCGCGAACTGGTCGGCACGCTGAGCACGCCGCCGGCGGGTAGCGAAGTGGAACTGGCGCTGCTGGTGATCGACGAGCGCGACCGCCCGCAGCAACTGCTCGGCAGCCTCAAGCTGGCGGGCACCGGTGGCGCCCTGCCGTTTCGCCTGCCGTTCAACCCGGCGGCCTTCCCGGCCGATGCCCGCGTCGAGTTGCGCGCCCGTGTCGTCGAATCCGGCGTGCTGACCCTGCGCCTGCAGCCGCAGCGCATCACCCGCGCGGAAACCCAGACGCTCGGCGCACTGGAGCTGGAAGTCGCACCGTGACTCCAGGCCCGGCCCTGCAGCGGGCGATCGAAGATCTCCTCGGCGATGCGCGCCTGCTACCGCAGCGGTTGCCGGGCACCGATCTGTCGCTGTGGCTGATCGACCCGGCGAACATGCAGCGCGCCTTCAGCCCGGAGGAAACCCGGCGGATTCTCGACGAGCCGCCGTACTGGAGCTTCTGCTGGGCCAGCGGCCTGGTGCTGGCGCGCTGGCTGGCGCAGCAGCCGGAATGGGTGCGCGGCAAGCGCGTGCTGGATTTCGGCGCCGGCTCCGGCGTGGCGGCGATTGCCGCGGCCAGGGCGGGCGCCGCGGAGGTCGTCGCCTGCGATCTCGACCCGCTGGCCCTGCAGGCCTGCCGGGCCAACGCCGAACTGAACGGGGTGACAATGGGCTATTCGGACGACTTTTTCGCCGAGGCCGATCGCTTCGACCTGATCCTGGTCGCGGACGTGCTCTACGATCGCGCCAACCTGCCGCTGCTCGACCAGTTCCTCAGCCGTGGCCGCGAGGCACTGGTGGCCGATTCGCGGGTCCGCGATTTCCAGCATCCGCTGTACCGCCGGCTCGACCAGAGGGAAGCCTGCACCTGGCCGGACCTCGCCGAACCCGCGGAATTTCGCCACGTCAGCCTCTATCACGCACGGCGCGCCGGCTGATCGGGACTTGCTTCACGACCACAGCGCCCCCACTTATAGTTCTGCCACTTTTCTGCCTTGCCGAGACAATCCATGAGCGACCTGCCCTATATCTTCGACGTATCCGGCGCCGCCAACTTCGAACAGCTGGTGATCGAGAATTCCTTCCACAAGCCGGTGCTGGTGGATTTCTGGGCGGAATGGTGCGCGCCCTGCAAGGCGCTGATGCCGATGCTCGCGCAGGTCGCCGAGAGCTATCGCGGCGAACTGCTGCTGGCCAAGGTCGACTGCGACGCCGAGCAGGAGATCGTCGCACGCTTCGGCATCCGCAGCCTGCCCACCGTGGTGCTGTTCAAGGACGGCCAGCCGGTGGACGGCTTCGCCGGCGCCCAACCGGAATCCGCGGTGCGCGCGATGCTCGAACCGCACGTGCAGATGCCGCCGCCGGAAGCGGCCGATCCGCTGGAAAGCGCGCAGGCGCTGTTCGACGAGGGCCGCATCGGCGACGCCGAGGCCCTGCTCAGGCAACTGCTGGGTGAAGACAACAGCAACGCGGCGGCGCTGATTCTCTATGCGCGCTGCCTGGCCGAACGCGGCGAGCTGGAAGAGGCCGAGGCGGTGCTCGGCGCGGTCAAGGGCGACGAGCACAAGCAGGCGCTTTCCGGCGCCCGCGCGCAGCTGACGTTCCTGCGTCAGGCCATCGACCTGCCCGACGCCGCGACGCTGAAATCGCGCCTGGCGCAGAACGCCGAAGACGACGAGGCCGCCTATCAACTGGCGGTTCAGCAGTTGGCGCGCCAGCAGTACGAGGCCGCGCTGGACGGGCTGCTGAAACTCTTCGTGCGCAACCGCAGCTACGCCGACGGCCTGCCGCACAAGTCGCTGCTGCAGGTATTTGACCTGCTCGGCAGCGATCACCCGCTGGTCACCACCTATCGCCGGCGGCTGTACCAGGCGATCTATTGATTCCGTAGATTCAGCGCTCTATCCAGCGATAGATAGGCGTTTCGCCGCCGTTCTCCAGCTTCACCTGCTCGCAATGCCGCAAGCGCACCAATAGGCGCTTGCCGGCCTGCGCGCTGCCCGCCAGCGCGGACAGCTCCGCCAGCAACTGCGGCCCCTCCATCTGTTGCGCCTGGCGCAGGAGGTCCTGCGCCATCTGCCAGCGGCCGTCTTCCGCTAACGCCGACGGCGCCACCTTCGATGCCGCCGCAGCCGGTTCCACCCGGACCTTCTCCGCCAGCAGCGCCCACTCCTGCGCATCCAGCTCAAGCGTCAGATCCACCGGCCAGTCGCCGACCTTCCCGCGAATTCGCACCATGCCACGCTCCTCTCATCGAGCCCGCATGCTCCCACGGCACGAACGATCCCACCACGTCGCGCTGGCATTCTTCGACAAAACCTTGTTATAACGTAACGACAAATGTCACACCACCCGGAGAATCCGATGCGCCGCGTCCTGCTCGCCCTGCCCTTCGCACTGCTACCCCTGGCAATCGCCCAGGCCCACGATGACGACCATGACCACGAGCACGGCAGTCTCGGCAAACATGAACATGGCGTCGCCGCGCTGAACGTGGCGCTGGACGGCAAGACCCTGGAAATCGACCTGGAAAGTCCGGCGATGAACATCGTCGGCTTCGAGCACGCGGCCAACAGCGTCGCCGACAAGGCCAAGGTTGCCGCCGCCCGTGCACAGCTGGAAAAACCGCTGGTGCTGTTCAGCCTGCCTGCCGCCGCCGGCTGCACAGTGACCGAGCAGGCACTGGAAAGCCCGCTGTTCGGCAACGCCAAGGCGCACGCGGATCACGATGACGACGAGCACGCCGGACACGAACACAGCGACGTCGACGCCGAATACAAGCTCAGCTGCGCCACGCCCGAAGCGCTGAAGGCGCTCGATCTCTCCGCCTTCTTCAGCCAGTTCCCGGCGACCCAGAAGGTCAACGTCCAGTTGATCGGCCCGAACGGCCAGCAGGGCGCCGAGGCCACCCCGGCCAGCCCCACGCTGAACTTCTGAATCTTGCGCGGGGCAGCCAGGCCGCTCCGCGCGCCTTCACCTTACTTCTTCCGGCTGCGCAATGACCTCTTTGCTCGAACTCAACGACCTCGGCTTCGCCTGGCCCGGCCAGGAGGAACTGCTGGATATCCCGCAGTTTCGCCTCGAACGCGGCGAAACCCTCTTCCTGCGCGGCCCCAGCGGCAGCGGCAAGACCACCCTGCTCGGCCTGCTCGGCGGCGTGCAGAAAGCCGGACGCGGCAGCATTCGCCTGCTTGGCGAGGAACTTGGTGGAATGTCCGCCGGCGCCCGCGATCGTTTTCGCGTCGACCACACCGGCTACATCTTCCAGCAGTTCAACCTGCTGCCGTTTCTTTCGGTGCGGGAAAACGTCGAGCTGCCGTGCCGCTTCTCGCGCCCGCGCAGCCAGCGCGCGCACCAGCGCCATGGCAGCGTGGCGCTGGCCGCCAGCGAACTGCTCGCTCACCTTGGGCTGCCGCCCGCACTGCACGCGCGCCGTGCCGATGCGCTGTCGATCGGCCAACAGCAGCGGGTCGCCGCGGCGCGCGCGCTGATCGGCCAACCGGAGCTGGTGATCGCCGACGAGCCAACCTCGGCGCTGGACAGCGACACCCGCGAAACCTTTCTCGAACTGCTTTTCGCCGAATGCCGCGCCGCCGGTTCCAGCCTGCTGTTCGTCAGTCACGATCAGGGCCTGGCACCGCTGTTCGACCGCAGCCTGTCGCTGGCCGAACTCAATCGCGCCGCCCAACCCGCCGGAGTCTGAGATGCACCTATTCCGCCTAGCCCTGGCCAGCCTCGCCAACCGGCGCTTCACCGCGTTGCTGACGATGTTCGCCATCGCCCTTTCGGTGACCCTGCTGCTCGCCGTCGAACGCGTGCGCACCGAAGCCCGCGCCAGTTTCGCCAGCACCATCAGCGGCACCGACCTGATCGTCGGCGCGCGCTCCGGCTCGATCAACCTGTTGCTTTACTCGGTGTTCCGCATCGGCAACGCCACCAACAACATCCGCTGGGACAGCTTCGAAACCGTCGCCGCCGACCCGAAAGTGAAATGGGCGATCCCGATCTCCCTGGGCGACTCGCACCGCGGCTACCGGGTGATGGGCACCAGCCAGGCGTACTTCGAGCACTACCGTTACGGCCGCAGCCAGGCCCTGCAGCTGCGCGACGGCCGCGCCTTCGCCGACGACCCGTTCGAGGTGGTGCTCGGCGCCGAGGTGGCCGATGCGCTGCACTACAGGCTCGGCGACCGGATCGTCCTCGCCCACGGCGTTGCCACGGTCAGCCTGGTCCAGCACGCCGACAAGCCGTTCACCGTGGTCGGCGTCCTCGCGCGCACCGGCACGCCGGTGGACCGCACGCTGCACATTTCCCTCGCCGGCATGGAGGCGCTGCACGTCGACTGGCAGAACGGCGTGCCGGCCCGCGGCGCCGGCAAGGTCAGCGCCGAACAGGCGCGACACATGGACTTGACGCCCAAGGCGATCACCGCCTTCCTGCTCGGCCTCAACAGCAAGGTCGCAACCTTCGCCGTGCAACGCGAGATCAACGAGTTCCGTGGCGAGCCGCTGCTGGCGATCCTGCCCGGCGTGGCGCTGCAGGAACTCTGGAGCCTGATGGGCACGGCGGAAAAAGCGCTGCTGATGGTCTCGCTGTTCGTCGTGCTGACCGGGCTGATCGGCATGCTCACGGCGATTCTCACCAGCCTCAACGAGCGCCGTCGCGAGATGGCCATCCTGCGCTCGGTCGGCGCGCGGCCCTGGCACATCGCCGGGTTGCTGATCGTCGAGGCGTTCGCGCTGGCCGCCGCCGGCGTGGTGGTTGGCGTCATGCTGCTGTATATCGGCATCGCCGCCGCACAGGGTTTCGTGCAGAGCACCTATGGCCTGTATCTGCCGCTGTCGCTACCCAGCGCCTACGAATGGCAGATGCTCGGCGGCATCCTCATCGCCGCGCTGCTGATGGGCTGCATCCCGGCCTGGCGCGCCTATCGACAATCGCTGGCCGATGGCCTGACCATCCGCGTATGAAAAAACCATGCGCGCTTTTGCTCCTGCTACTCGCACTGAGTCTTCCGGGATTCGCGGCTTCACCGCGCGAGCTGACGTGGGAGGCGCTGATCCCGGCGGACGCCGCAGCCGCTCCGCCACCGGTGGCCATGCACGATCTGGCGCAACTCGGCGACGCCCTCTCAGCCGAGTCGGCGCCCGCGGTCGCGCAACAACGCCCGTCCGAACCGACGGTGCGCGAACTCGACGGTGTCTCGGTGAAACTGCCGGGTTACATCGTGCCGCTGGATGTCAACGAGGAAGGCCGGGTGACCGAATTTCTGCTGGTGCCCTACTTCGGCGCCTGCATCCATGTGCCGCCGCCGCCGTCCAACCAGATCGTCCACGTGAAGAGCGAAAACGGCGTGATGCTGGACACCCTCTACCAGCCGTTCTGGATCGAAGGCACCCTCAAAGTGGCGCAGAGCCACAGCGATCTGGCCGAATCCGGATATGCCATGCAAGCCGGCAAGATCTACCCTTACGAAATCCCGGACCAGTGATTTATCAACGCCGAAAGACGCTCAGAATGGGCGGAAAAATGGCTGACAAAGCGCCGCAACCCTACAAAAGTATCCGTTGAGCTAAATCAACAAGCCTTTCGGCCACCTCCCTACCATAGCCTCCAGCCAATACAAACACAGACTCGACTGGAGTTACTTATGCGCAAGTCCCTGTTCACCCTTAGCGTGCTGGCCATGGCTCTCGCCGCTCCGCTCGCACAAGCGCACGAAGCCGGCGACATTCTCGTCCGCGCCGGTGCCATCACCGTCAGCACCCATGAAGACAGCTCCGGCGTCAAAGTCGATCGCGGTAGCCTCGCAGGCACCGACCTCGGCGGCAAGGCCTCCATGGACAACGATACTCAGCTGGGCCTCAACTTCGCTTACATGGTCACCGACCATATCGGAGTGGAACTGCTCGCAGCGACCCCGTTCACCCACGACGTTAAAATCAAAGGCGCAGGCCTCGATGCAGCAAACGGCAAGCTGGGCACACTGAAACACCTGCCGCCGACCCTGAGCCTGGTCTACTACCCGCTGGACGCCAAGTCCGCCTTCCAGCCCTATGTGGGTGCCGGCATCAACTACACCTGGATCATGGACGGCGATACCAGCAACGAAGCTGAAGCGGCCGGCTTCCGTAATCTGCAGGCCGACAACAGCTGGGGCTGGGCAGCCCAGATTGGCGCGGACTACATGCTGACCGACAAGCTGCTGATCAACGCACAGGTCCGCTATATCGACCTCGACACCACGGCCTATGTTGACCATCCTGGTCTGGGCGTGCGGGCGAAAGTCGACGTAGACGTAAGCCCTTACGTTTACATGGTTGGCCTGGGCTACAAGTTCTAAGCCCAACCGAAGTGAAAACAGGCGCCTAGGCGCCTGTTTTTTTTGCCTGCAGAAAACTCAGCGACCGAGAAGTCGGCCCAGCCCTGCCCGCATGGGCGTAGTCTGCCCGAGGGCGTAGCGACGCAGCAGGCGTGCATTGTCAGCCCGGGAATGGCGGATATCGCCTGCGCGCGCAGGCAGGTGAGCGATCTCCGGCAAACCGCCCAGCACGTCACCGATGGCCTGAAGCAACTGCAGCAAGGTGGTTGCCTCATTCAGCCCCACATTCACCGCGCCCACCTCGACCGAGGACGCACTCAGCGCCTGCACCAGCACGCCGACCAGATCGTCGATGTAGAGAAAATCCCGGGTCTGCTCCCCATCGCCAAAAACGGTGATGGGCAAGCCTTTGGCTGCCCGCTCGGTGAAAATACTGATGACGCCGGAATAGGGCGACGAAGGATCCTGCCGCGGGCCGTAGATATTGAAGAAGCGAAATACCGCCGGCTCCAGGCCATGCTGGCGCCGGTAGAAATCCAGGTAGTACTCGCTGGCAAGCTTGTCCGAGGCATAAGGCGTGAGCGGGGACTTCGGCGTGTCCTCGTCGATCGCGGCGCCCTCGCCGTTCTGGCCGTAAACTGCGGCGCTGGAAGAGAACAGCACGCGCTTCACGCCATGGGTACGCATCGCCTCGCAGACATTCAACGTACCGATGAAGTTGCTGCGGTGCGTGGTTACCGGATCGTCTACCGAGGCCTGCACGGAGGCCACGGCAGCCAGGTGCGCCACGGCGGCGCAGCCTTGCATCGCCGCGAGGACGCAGTCGGCATCGGCGACGTTGCCCTCCAGCACTTCGAGACGCTCATCGTGGAGCGGAAGGTTATCCCGCTTGCCGGTCGAGAAGTCGTCCAGCACCCGAACGCGCTGCCCGCTCGCGAGCAGGGCATCGACCAGGTGGGAGCCGATGAAACCAGCGCCGCCGGTGACCAGGATGGGCGAATCAGACATGACGGTAAAAACGGTCCAGTAGTGAGGGCAGCCCGGAGCGCCAGGCGCGCGGTTTGATGCCGAATGTATTGAGAATCTTGCGGCACGCCAGCACCGCATGTTGCGGCTCGTCGGCGGCATCGGCGCAGGCGGCATGTGCCTGGGCCGTGGGCTCGTTGACGGTGAAGGAGCGGAATGCCCGCGCCTCCGCCAGCACGGCCTGCCCCAGGGTGAGCGCCGTGGTCGCTTCGTGGGCACCGTAGTGATAGGTGCCCCAGAGCGGCGCCGCGCAATCCAGCTGCTTCAGGACCGACAGCATGACCCGTGCGACGTCATCGACCGGGCACGGATTGCCGCGGCGGTCGTCGGCGAGGAGAAGCTCTTCGCGCGTCTGCGCCGCTGCGAGAAAGCGGCCGAGAATGCCGTCCTTGCTGTCGTCGAGCAGCCAGCCGAACCGCAGCAGTACGTGCCTCGGGCAGGCGGCGCGCACGCTCTGCTCGATCCGCCAGAGCGCCTGACCACGCAGGCCAAGCGGCTGCGGCTCGTCTTTCTCGCTGTACGCGGTCGCCCGCGCGCCATCGAAAACCTGGTAACTGGAAGGCTGCAGCAGAAGGATCTGGTGGTACTGGCACAGCTCGGCCAGCCGCTCGACGGCGCGCTCCTGGGTCTCCAGGCGCGCCACATCGGCGTCCGCGCGCTGGAACCAGTCGAAATAGAACGCCAGGTTGATCAGGGCATCCGGGCGAGTGTCGTCGAGCAGTTGGGTCAGGCTGGCGGCGTCCCACCCCTGATCAGGCGGGCGAGGCGCGAGGAAACCGATATTCTCCTCGGCACCGAGCCGGATCAACGCCTGGCCCAGCGCATTGCCCCCACCCAGAAGCATCAGGCGCATGTGCATGCGGAGCGGATTCCTAGAACGGAATGTCGTCGTCGAAGCTGTCGTAGTCCGGAGCGGGCTGGGCGGCGGGCTGCTGTTGCGGACGCGACTCGCGCGGCGCCTGCTGCTGCGGCTCGCGCTGCGGTTGCGGACGCTGCTGGCGCGGGGCCGAATCGCCATCGTTACCGCCGCGGCCGCCGAGCAGCTGCATGGTGCCTCCCATGTCGACGACGATTTCGGTGGTGTAGCGCTTCACGCCGTCCTTTTCCCACTCGCGAGTCTGCAGACGCCCCTCGATGTAGCACTGCGAACCCTTGCGCAGGTACTCACCGGCGATTTCCGCGACCTTGCCGAAGAACACCACGCGGTGCCATTCGGTGCGCTCCTGATTCTGACCGGTCTGCTTGTCTTTCCAGCTGTCGGTGGTTGCCAGAGTCACGTTGGTGACGGCGTTACCATTGGGCAGGTAGCGGGTTTCCGGGTCGCCGCCGACGTTGCCGATCAGAATGACTTTGTTAACCCCACGGGCCATGACGTTCTCCTAGGCTTCGGCACGCCGCGGCGCCGGATCGACCAGGCGCTCGAGGGACGTGCGGTCCAATTGTTCGGTATCCACTTTGACGTAGGCGGCGGCCTCTTCGACCACCACCATGGCATCCGCCACTCCGGGCACTGCCAGTAAACGCTCGGCCAAGCCCGCGTCCGCTGCCGCGTCGGGCGACAACGGCAGGCGCAGGCTGGTGACATAAGGCGGTTCGCGCATGGTAACAGCAAACGCCAGCCAAATCGCACAGAGCACGGCGCAGCCGATGAAGACCGTGGCCAGCCCGCCATGCTGGTAGAACCAGCCACCGAGGATGCCGCCGACCGCCGCGCCGAGGAACTGGCTGGTCGAATACACGCCCATCGCCGTCCCCTTGCCACCCGCCGGCGAGACCTTGCTGATCAGCGACGGCATGCTGGCCTCCAGCAGGTTGAAGGCGGTGAAGAACACAACGGTGCCGACCACCAATGCCGTCAGGCTGCTGCCGAACAGCCAGAAGAACAGCTCGCAGATCAGCAGCACGCTGATCGCCCCCAGGAGTACGCGCTTCATCTTGCGCTTCTTCTCGGCATAGATGATGAACGGCACCATCGCGAAGAAGCCGATCAGCAGTGCAGTGAGGTAGACCCACCAGTGCTCTTCCTTGGGCAGGCCGGCGCGCTCGACCAGCGCCAGCGGCAGGGCGACGAAACTCGACATCAGCACCGCGTGCAACGCCAGGATGCCGAAGTCCAGACGCAGCAGTTGGCCGTTGCGCAGGGTGGCGCCGAGCGCCTGCTTGGCTACGCCGGACTCGCGGTGCTGCAGGCGGACGTCCGCCCGCGGGACGATGAAGGCGATGATGAGGATGCCGACGATGGCCATGGCAGCGGTGACCCAGAACAGCCCGGAAAGGCCGAAGGCGCGGGTCAGCAGCGGACCGACCACCATCGCCACGGCGAACGACAGGCCGATGCTCATGCCGATCGCCGCCATTGCCTTGGTCCGGTGCTGCTCGCGGGTCAGGTCGGACAGCAGCGCCATGACCGCGGCCGAAATTGCCCCGGCGCCCTGCAGCACCCGGCCGGCGATCACGCCCCAGATGGAGTCGCCATTGGCAGCGAGGACGCTGCCAGCGGCGAAGATCAGCAGGCCGATGTAGATCACCGGAAGTCGGCCGATGCGATCGGAGATGATGCCGAAGGGAATCTGCAGCACGGCCTGGGTCAGGCCGTAGGCACCGATGGCCAGGCCGATGAGCGCGGGCGTGGCGCCGGCGAGGTCCTGCCCATAGGTCGCCAGCACCGGCAGCACCATGAACATGCCCAGCATGCGGAAGGCGAACACCAACGCCAGGCCACCGGCGGCGCGGGTCTCGCTGCCACTCATGCGATCGCTGTACGGATCGTGCATTTGACTCTGCCACCCCTGTTACGAACAGGGCGGGGATTCTACCAGCCCCCATCCCCAAGAGCCCGCGCAAAAGCAGCGAGCGGCGGCTAAACCCTCGCGCACCCTGCCGGTCAGAGAAAGACCGCAGCGCCCTGACGCGCCGGCTCGCCGATCCGTATACTCATGGGTTTTCGCCCGCCATGCGAGGCTGTTTTGGACAAGATCCTGATCCGTGGGGCTCGTACCCACAACCTGAAGAACATCGACCTCACCCTCCCCCGCGACAAACTCATCGTGATCACCGGCCTGTCCGGCTCCGGAAAATCGTCCCTGGCCTTCGACACGCTCTACGCCGAGGGGCAGCGCCGCTACGTGGAGTCGCTCTCCGCCTACGCCCGGCAGTTCCTCTCGATGATGGAAAAGCCCGACGTGGACACCATCGAAGGGCTGTCCCCGGCGATCTCCATCGAGCAGAAGTCCACCTCGCACAACCCGCGCTCCACCGTCGGCACCATCACCGAGATCTACGACTACCTGCGCCTGCTCTATGCCCGCGTCGGTACGCCGCGCTGCCCGGACCACGACATCCCGCTGGAGGCGCAGACCGTCAGCCAGATGGTCGACCAGGTACTGGCGATGCCCGAGGGCGCCAAGCTGATGCTGCTCGCGCCGATCATTCGCGAGCGCAAGGGCGAGCACCTCTCGGTGTTCGAGGAAATGCGCGCCCAGGGCTTCGTCCGCGCGCGGGTCAACGGCAAGCTCCACGAACTCGACGACCTGCCCAAGCTGGACAAGCAGAAGAAGCACACCATCGAGATCGTGGTCGACCGCTTCAAGGTGCGCGCCGATCTGCAGCAGCGCCTCGCCGAGTCCTTCGAGACCGCGCTGGGCCTGGCCGACGGCATCGCGCTGGTGGCGCCGATGGAAGGCGAAACCGGCGAGGAAACCATCTTTTCGGCGCGCTTCGCCTGCCCGGTCTGCGGGCACTCGATCAGCGAGCTGGAACCCAAGGTGTTTTCCTTCAACAACCCGGCCGGGGCCTGCCCGACCTGCGACGGCCTCGGCGTTAAGCAGTTCTTCGACGCCAAGCGCCTGGTCAACGGCGAGCTGACCCTCGCCGAAGGGGCGATCCGCGGCTGGGACCGGCGCAACGTCTACTACTTCCAGATGCTCGGTTCCCTGGCCAGCCACTATGGCTTCAGCCTGGAAACGCCGTTCGGGCAGATCGGTGCCGAGGACCAGAAGGCGATCCTGTTCGGTTCGGGCCGCGAGAGCGTCGACTTCCGCTACCTCAACGACCGGGGCGATATCGTCAAGCGCTCGCACCCGTTCGAGGGGATCATCCCCAACCTCGAACGACGCTACCGCGAGACCGAATCGCAGACCGTGCGCGAGGAGCTGGCCAAGTTCCTCAGCACCCAGCCCTGCCCGGACTGCAACGGCACGCGCCTGCGCCGCGAGTCGCGCCATGTGTGGGTGGGCGAGAAGACGTTGCCGGCGGTGACCCGCCTGCCGGTCGGCGATGCCAGCGACTATTTCGCCGGGCTCGAGCTGACCGGGCAGAAGGGCCAGATCGCCGACAAGATCCTCAAGGAAATCCGCCAGCGCCTGGAGTTCCTGGTCAACGTCGGGCTCGACTACCTGACCCTCGACCGCAGCGCCGACACCCTGTCCGGCGGCGAGGCGCAGCGCATCCGGCTGGCCAGCCAGATCGGTGCCGGCCTGGTCGGGGTGATGTACATCCTCGACGAACCCTCCATCGGCCTGCACCAGCGCGACAACGAGCGCCTGCTCGGCACGCTCAATCACCTGCGCAACCTGGGCAACACGGTGATAGTCGTGGAACACGACGAAGACGCCATCCGCCTCGCCGACTACGTCGTCGACATCGGCCCCGGCGCCGGCGTGCATGGCGGGCAGATCGTCGCCGAGGGCACACCGCAGGAGATCATGGATCACCCCGACTCGCTCACGGGCAAGTACCTCTCCGGGCGGGTGAAGATCGCGGTGCCGACGCAGCGCACCCCGCGCGACAAGAAGAAACTGCTCAAGCTCAAGGGCGCGCGCGGCAACAACCTGCAGAACGTCAACCTGGAAATCCCGGTTGGCTTGTTGACCTGCGTGACCGGGGTGTCCGGCTCGGGCAAGTCGACGTTGATCAACAACACGCTGTTCCCGATCACCGCCACCGCGCTGAACGGCGCCACCACGCTGGAAGCCGCGGCGCACGACAGCTTCGACGGCCTGCAGCACCTGGACAAGGTGGTCGACATCGACCAGAGCCCGATCGGCCGCACGCCGCGCTCCAACCCGGCAACCTACACCGGGCTGTTCACGCCGATCCGCGAGCTGTTCTCCGGCGTGCCGGAGGCCCGCTCGCGCGGCTACAGCCCAGGGCGCTTCTCCTTCAACGTCAAGGGCGGCCGTTGCGAGGCCTGCCAGGGCGACGGCGTGATCAAGGTGGAGATGCACTTCCTGCCGGACATCTACGTGCCCTGCGATGTCTGCAAGGGCAAGCGCTATAACCGCGAAACCCTGGAAGTGAAGTACAAGGGCAAGAGCATCCATGAGGTGCTGGAAATGACTATCGAAGAAGCCCGCGAATTCTTCGAAGCGGTTCCGGCGCTGTCGCGCAAGCTGCAGACGCTGATCGACGTGGGCCTTTCCTACATCAAGCTGGGGCAGAGCGCGACGACGCTGTCCGGCGGCGAGGCGCAGCGCGTCAAGCTGTCGCGCGAGCTGTCCAAGCGCGACACCGGCAAGACGCTGTATATCCTCGACGAGCCCACCACCGGCCTACACTTCGCCGACATCCAGCAGTTGCTCGACGTGCTGCACCGGCTGCGCGACCACGGCAACACCGTGGTGGTCATCGAGCACAATCTGGACGTGATCAAGACCGCCGACTGGCTGGTGGACCTCGGCCCGGAAGGCGGCTCCAAGGGCGGCCAGATCATCGGCAGCGGCACGCCCGAAGAGCTCGCCTCCCTACCGCAGTCCTACACCGGGCATTTCCTCAAGCCTCTGCTGGAACGCGACAAGGCCTGAGTCCGGCGCAAACGAAAAGCCCCGCATCCGCGGGGCTTTTTCGTTCAAGGCAGGCAGCCTTACATCTTCGACTGCAGGTAGTTCTGCAGACCGATGCGGTCGATCAGGCCCAGTTGCTGCTCCAGCCAGTAGGCGTGATCTTCTTCGGTGTCCTTGAGTTGCAGTTCCAGGATCTCGCGGCTCTCGTAGTCGCCACACTTCTCGCAAAGCGCGATGCCCTGGGCCAGCGCCGCACGCACCTGGTACTCCAGGGCGAGGTCGGCACGCAGCATTTCCGGCACGCTGGTGCCGGTGTTCAGCGGCTCCGGAGTCATGTCCGGTACGCCCTCGAGGAACAGGATGCGCTTGAGCAACGCGTCCGCGTGCTGGGTTTCCTCTTCCATCTCGTGGTTGATCCGCTCGTAAAGCTCGGTGAGCCCCCAGTCGGCATACATCCGCGAGTGCAGGAAGTACTGGTCGCGAGCGGCCAGCTCGCCCTTGAGCAGACCGATGAAATAATTGATGACTTCCGCTTCGCCGCGCATGTCGAGCTCTCCAGGAAAAACGCCAAGGTGGTGGATTATCGCCTAAAAGGCGATGACTCAGAGCAACACCGACGACGGGACGCAAAAAAAGCCGCCTGCATCGCTGCAGACGGCCTCTCGAACGGAACGCGGGATCACATCACCTGGTTGAGATCGACACCGAGCCCGGCCGCCACGCCCGCTCCGTAAGCGGGATCGGCCCGCAGGAAGTGCGCAATCTGGCGCAACTGCACCTCGCGGCTGACCGAGCCCATGGCGCCTACGAGGTTGCCGATCAACAGCGCTTTCTGCTCGGCATCCATCAGACGGAACAGATCGCCGGCCTGACTGAAGTAATCGTCATCCGTGCGGTGATCGTAACGGTCGGCCGCGCCGGAGAGCGCCAGCGCCGGCTCGCGATACTCGGGAGCCTGCTTGGGCGCCTGGCTGTAGCTGTTGGGCTCGTAGTTGGGCCGCGCGCCGCCATTGCCATCGAAACGCATGGCGCCATCGCGTTGGTAGTTGCTGTAACCGCTCAAAGGCGCGTTCACTGGCAACTGCTGGTAGTTGGTGCCCACCCGGTGACGCTGCGCGTCGGCATAGGCGAACACGCGCCCTTGCAACATGCGATCGGGCGACAAGCCGACGCCAGGCACCACATTGCTCGGAGCAAGGGCGACCTGCTCGACCTCGGCAAAGTAGTTCGCCGGATTGCGGTTGAGCTCGAACTCGCCCACCTCGATCAGCGGAAACTCCTTCTGCGACCACACCTTGGTCACGTCGAACGGATTCACCGCCCGAGTAGCCGCCTGCTCCTCGCTCATGACCTGCATGCATACCCGCCATTTCGGGTACTCGCCACGCTCGATGGCCTCGAACAGATCACGCTGGGCATAATCGGGATCGCTACCCGCCAGGCGTGTGGCCTCGCTCGGATGCAGATTCCTAATGCCCTGCTGGGACTTGTAGTGCCACTTCACCCAGTGACGCTGCCCCTCGGCGTTGATCAGGCTGAAGGTATGGCTGCCGAAACCGTGCATGAAGCGATAGCCGTCCGGAATCCCCCGATCGGAGAACAGGATGGTGACCTGATGCAGCGACTCCGGCGACAGCGACCAGAAATCCCACATCGCCTGGGGGCTCTTCAAGTTGCTCTGCGCCAGACGCTTCTGGGTGTGAATGAAATCGGGGAACTTGAGAGGGTCGCGAATGAAGAACACCGGCGTGTTGTTGCCGACCACGTCCCAGTTGCCTTCTTCGGTGTAGAAACGCAGCGCAAACCCGCGCGGATCACGCTCGGTATCGGCGGAGCCTCGTTCGCCCCCGACCGTGGAAAAGCGCAGGAACACCGGCGTTTGCTTGCCAACGCTCTCAAACAGCTTGGCGCTGCTGTAGCGCGTGATATCGCGGGATACGGTGAACGTGCCGTAGGCCGCGGAGCCCTTGGCGTGGACACGCCGCTCCGGAATGACCTCGCGATTGAAGTGGGCGAGCTTCTCGACCAGATGGAAATCGTCCAGCAACAACGGCCCGCGCGGACCAGCGGAGCGCGAATTCTGGTTATCGGCGACCGGAGCGCCGCTGGCGGTGGTCAGGATGGTCTTCTGGGTCATGCTCATCTCCATGTTCAAGCGCGTAGATAGCCACGAGTCGGCTTGGAGATAAGTATGGGAGGGCGCTAAATGCGGCTCAAATACATTGATTATCTAAGACCAATAGACTCAACCAATGACGCAATCTTTCAGTACCCCAAAAGCAAACGCCCCGAACAAGTCGGGGCGTTTACTGGATCATCCGGACGCTACTGCGACCGAATGGACCGATCGTGCAACTGCTTACTCGGCGGCTACAGCTTCACCGGCGGACTGACGGTCCACCAGCTCGACGTAGGCCATCGGAGCGTTGTCCCCAGCGCGGAAGCCGCACTTGAGGATGCGCAGGTAACCACCCTGACGGTTGGCGTAGCGCTTGCCCAGATCGTTGAACAGTTTGCCGACGATGGCTTTCGAGCGAGTACGGTCGAATGCCAGGCGACGGTTAGCCACGCTGTCTTCCTTGGCCAGGGTGATCAGCGGCTCGGCAACGCGACGCAGTTCCTTGGCTTTCGGCAGGGTGGTTTTGATCAGTTCGTGCTCGAACAGCGACACCGCCATGTTCTGGAACATGGCCTTGCGGTGGGCGCTGGTGCGGCTCAGGTGACGGCCACTTTTACGATGACGCATGATTGAAATTCCTTACCAAACTTTCGGTTCGGTGATTACGGACGATCAGGCAGTAGCCTTGTCGTCCTTCTTCAGACTTGCCGGCGGCCAGTTATCAAGGCGCATACCGAGGGACAGACCGCGGGAAGCCAGAACGTCCTTGATCTCGGTCAGGGACTTCTTGCCCAAATTCGGAGTTTTCAACAGCTCGACTTCGGTGCGCTGGATCAGATCACCGATGTAGTAGATGTTCTCCGCCTTGAGGCAGTTGGCCGAACGCACGGTCAGCTCCAGGTCGTCGACCGGGCGCAGCAGGATCGGATCGATCTCGTCTTCCTGCTCCACAACAACAGGCTCGCTGTCACCCTTGAGGTCCACGAACGCGGCCAGCTGCTGCTGCAGGATGGTCGCGGCACGACGGATGGCCTCTTCAGGGTCCAGGGTACCGTTGGTTTCCAGATCGATGACCAGCTTGTCCAGGTTGGTACGCTGCTCGACGCGAGCGTTTTCGACAACGTAGGCAACACGGCGAACCGGGCTGAACGAAGAGTCGAGCTGCAAGCGACCAATGCTGCGGCTTTCATCTTCATCGCTCTGACGCGAGTCGGCGGGCTCATAGCCGCGACCACGAGCGATTTTCAGCTTCATGTTCAGTGCGCCATTGGACGCCAGGTTGGCGATCACATGGTCGCCATTGACGATCTCGACATCGTGATCCAGCTGAATATCGGCAGCAGTGACCGCGCCCGAACCCTTCTTGCTCAGGTTCAGCGTGACTTCGTCACGGCCGTGCAGCTTGATCGCCAGGCCTTTCAGGTTGAGCAGGATCTCGATGACGTCTTCCTGCACACCTTCGACGGCGCTGTACTCATGGAGTACGCCATCGATCTCGGCCTCGACGACTGCACAGCCGGGCATGGAGGACAACAGGATGCGACGCAGCGCGTTGCCCAGGGTATGGCCGAAACCGCGCTCGAGAGGCTCGAGCGTGATCTTGGCGCGGGTCGAACTGACCACCTGCACATCGATATGGCGGGGGGTCAGGAACTCATTTACCGAACTCTGCATGGATACACCTATTTTCTAGCCCTTACTTGGAGTAGAGCTCGACAATCAGGTTTTCGTTGATGTCGGCGGACAGATCACTACGAGCCGGCACATTCTTGAATACGCCAGTCTTTTTCTCGGTGTCCACTTCGACCCACTCGACGCGACCGCGCTGAGCGCACAGATCGAGCGCTTGAACGATGCGCAGCTGATTCTTCGACTTCTCGCGAACGGCTACCACGTCACCCGGGCGAACCTGGAAGGACGGGATGTTTACCGTTTTACCGTTGATGCTGATCGCTTTGTGCGAAACCAGCTGGCGGGATTCGGAACGGGTGGAACCGAAGCCCATGCGATAGACGACGTTGTCCAGACGGCACTCGAGCAATTGCAGGAGGTTCTCACCGGTAGCGCCTTTACGACCGGCAGCTTCCTTGTAGTAACCGCTGAACTGACGCTCCAGGACACCGTAGATACGACGAACTTTCTGCTTCTCGCGCAGCTGGGTACCGTAGTCGGACAAACGACCACGGCGCTGACCGTGAACGCCCGGCGGCTGCTCGATGTTGCATTTAGATTCAAGCGCGCGCGCACCACTCTTCAGGAAGAGATCAGTGCCTTCACGACGGGACAGTTTGCATTTGGGACCAATGTAACGAGCCATTTCTCACTGTCTCCTATTACACGCGACGCTTCTTCGGCGGACGGCATCCGTTATGCGGGATGGGCGTCACGTCGGTGATGCTGGCGATTTTGTAACCGCAGCCATTGAGTGCGCGCACAGCGGACTCACGGCCAGGGCCAGGGCCTTTGACGTTGACGTCAAGGTTTTTCAGACCGTATTCCAGAGCAGCTTGACCTGCGCGTTCTGCTGCCACCTGGGCGGCGAACGGAGTGCTCTTACGCGAGCCACGGAAACCCGAGCCCCCGGAAGTAGCCCAGGACAACGCGTTGCCCTGACGGTCAGTGATGGTAACGATGGTGTTGTTGAAAGACGCGTGGATGTGGGCGATCCCATCAACCACTGTCTTTTTGACTTTTTTACGAGGACGAGCAGCTGGCTTAGCCATGACTTAATTCCTGTCGATTCGCGGGCGCAATTACTTGCGGATCGGCTTACGCGGACCCTTGCGGGTACGGGCGTTGGTCTTGGTACGCTGACCACGAACCGGCAAGCCGCGACGGTGACGCAGGCCGCGATAGCAACCCAGGTCCATCAGACGCTTGATGTTCATGTTGATTTCGCGGCGAAGGTCACCTTCAGTAGTGAGCTTTGCAACTTCGCCACGCAGCTGTTCGATCTGCTCGTCGGACAGATCCTTAATCTTTGCCGCCGGGTTGACCCCGGTGGTGGCGCAAATGGTTTGCGCCGTGGTGCGACCAACACCGTAGATGTAGGTCAGCGAGATAACAGTATGCTTGTTATCTGGAATGTTGACGCCTGCAATACGGGCCATTCAGTGGAACTCCAATTGACAGCTACCTACGCCCCGGAAGCCAAGAAAAGGGCGCGAGATATTAGCGCTGTAATAACAAATAAGCAACCCGGCAGCGCACTAGCTGCCGGGTTATCGACGCTCAGGTCACTCAGCCTTGGCGCTGCTTGTGACGCGGCTCCGCGCTGCAGATCACGCGCACGACACCGTCGCGACGAATGATTTTGCAGTTGCGGCACAGCTTTTTCACCGATGCACGAACTTTCATCACCAACTCCTCGAACCTTACGGACGTATCAGCGGAGCATTCCGCCGCCATAGCCCTTCAGGTTGGCTTTCTTCATCAGGGATTCGTACTGGTGCGAAACGAGGTGGGATTGCACTTGGGCCATAAAGTCCATGACAACCACAACAACGATCAGCAACGAAGTCCCGCCAAGGTAGAACGGTACGTTGGCAGCCACCACCAGGAACTGGGGCAGCAGGCAAACGGCCGTCATGTACAGAGCACCGAACATGGTCAAGCGGGTCAGAACGCCATCGATATAGCGCGCCGACTGCTCGCCCGGACGGATACCCGGAATAAAGGCACCGGACTTCTTCAGGTTTTCCGCTACGTCTTTCGGGTTGAACATCAGTGCCGTGTAGAAGAAGCAGAAGAAGATGATCCCTGCACTAAACAGCAGAATGTTCAACGGCTGACCAGGAGCGATCGCCTGCGAGATATCCTGCAGCCAGCTCATGTTGCTGGACTGGCCGAACCATTGCCCCAGCGAGGCCGGGAACAGCAGGATACTGCTGGCGAAAATGGCCGGAATAACGCCCGCCATGTTCACTTTCAACGGCAGGTGGCTGGTCTGCGCAGCGAAGACCTTGCGGCCCTGCTGACGCTTCGCGTAGTGCACCGCAATACGACGCTGACCACGCTCAATGAACACCACGAAACCGATGATCGCCACCGCTAGCAAACCGACAGCCAGCAACGCGATGATATTGATATCGCCCTGCCTGGCCGACTCGAAGGACTGCCCGATCGCACGCGGCAGGCCGGCGACGATGCCAGAGAAAATCAGCATCGAGATACCGTTACCCACGCCGCGCTCGGTGATCTGCTCACCCAGCCACATCATGAACATCGCCCCCGCCACGAAGGTGGAGACAGCCACGAAGTAGAAGCCGAAATCGATCAAGAACGCCACGCCCTGACTGGCAAGACCAACGGACATGCCGATGGCCTGAACAATCGCCAGCACCAGAGCGCCGTAGCGGGTGTATTGGCTGATCTTGCGTCGACCAGCCTCACCTTCCTTCTTCAACTGCTCCAGCTGCGGGCTGACGGCGGTCATCAGTTGCATGATGATCGATGCCGAGATGTACGGCATGATCCCCAACGCAAAGATGCTCATCCGCTCCAGCGCGCCGCCGGAAAACATGTTGAACAAGCTAAGAATGGTCCCCTCATTCTGCCGAAACAGATCCGCCAGCCGGTCCGGATTGATACCCGGCACTGGGATGTGCGCCCCTATCCGATAGACGATGATCGCCAGGAACAGGAAGCGCAGCCGAGCCCAGAGTTCGGACAACCCGCCATTGCTGAGCGCAGAGAGAGCACCTTGCTTAGCCATTTAGTCCTCGAATTTGCCGCCAGCTGCTTCGATGGCCGCACGCGCACCCTTGGTGGCGGCGATGCCTTTCAGGGTGACAGCGCGAGTAACGTCACCGGACAGCATGATTTTCACACGCTGAACGCTTTGGTTGATCACGTTGGCATCCTTGAGCGACTGCAGAGTCACGATATCGCCTTCCACTTTGGCCAGCTCGGACGTACGCACTTCTGCGCGATCCATGGCTTTCAGCGAAACGAAACCGAACTTCGGCAGACGGCGATGCAGCGGCTGTTGACCACCTTCAAAGCCAGGAGCGATGGTGCCACCGGAGCGGGAGGTCTGACCTTTGTGGCCACGGCCACCGGTCTTGCCCAAACCACTACCGATACCACGGCCCGGACGATGCTTTTCGCGACGGGAACCCGGCGCTGGACTCAGATCATTGAGTTTCATCGATTAACCCTCGACGCGCAGCATGTAGTAAGCCTTGTTGATCATCCCGCGATTTTCGGGAGTATCCAGGACTTCTACAGTGTGACCGATGCGACGCAGACCCAGACCCTTCACGCACAGTTTGTGGTTGGGGATACGGCCGGTCATGCTTTTGATCAGCGTAACTTTTACGGTAGCCATAATCAGAAGATCTCCTCAACGCTCTTGCCGCGCTTGGCAGCAATGGACGAAGGGGACTGCATGGTCTTCAGACCCTTGAAGGTGGCATGAACCACGTTCACCGGGTTTGTCGAGCCATAGCACTTGGCCAGAACGTTCTGCACACCGGCCACTTCCAGCACGGCACGCATGGCGCCGCCGGCAATGATCCCGGTACCTTCAGAAGCCGGCTGCATGAACACCTTGGAGGCGCCATGTGCGGACTTGATCGCGTACTGCAGGGTGGTGCCGTTCAGATCGACTTGGATCATGTTACGACGCGCAGCTTCCATCGCTTTCTGGATAGCAGCAGGTACTTCACGGGACTTGCCACGACCGAAGCCGACACGACCCTTGCCATCGCCAACGACGGTCAGAGCGGTGAAGGTGAAGATACGACCACCCTTCACGGTCTTGGCGACGCGGTTAACCTGCACCAGTTTTTCGACGTAGCCTTCGTCGCGACTGTCGTCGCGATTATCGCGATCGCGTCTTTGCTCGTTATTTGCCATAACTTAGAACTCCAGCCCGCCTTCACGAGCAGCATCAGCCAGCGCCTTGACGCGGCCGTGGTACTTGAAGCCAGAACGATCGAACGCTACCTGGGTGACGCCAGCGGCTTTCGCACGCTCGGCAACCAACAGACCGACCTTCTTGGCCGCGTCGACATTGCCGGTGGCAGCGTCACGCAGTTCTTTGTCCAAGGTCGAAGCGCTGGCCAGGACCTTGCCGCCGTCGGCCGAAAGGACCTGGGCGTAGATGTGCTGGGAAGAGCGGTACACACAAAGGCGTACGGTTTCCAGCTCGCGCATCTTCAGGCGTGCCTTGCGAGCGCGACGCAGACGAGTTTCTTTCTTTACGCTCATTTGCTATGCCCTACTTCTTCTTAGCTTCTTTACGACGGACGACTTCGTCCGAGTAACGCACGCCTTTACCTTTGTAAGGCTCTGGCGGACGGAAGTCGCGGATCTCTGCAGCCACCTGACCGACCAGTTGCTTGTCGATACCCTTGATCAGGATATCGGTCTGGCTGGGGGTTTCAGCGGTGATGCCTTGCGGCAGTTCATAATCCACCGGGTGCGAGAAGCCGAGAGCCAGGGACAGCACTTGACCTTTGGCTTGCGCCTTGTAACCAACACCAACCAGCTGAAGCTTGCGCTCGAAGCCCTGGCTAACGCCGATTACCATGTTGTTGACCAACGCACGGGTGGTACCGGCCATGGCTTTGTTCTGCAGGTCGCCATTGCGAGCAGCGAAACGCAGCTCACCGGATTCCTGCAGCACTTCCACGGACGGATGCACATTCAGTTCGAGAGCGCCCTTGGCACCCTTCACCGAAAGCTGCTGACCGGCGAGATTGATCTCAACACCAGCGGGCAGCTTGACGGGGTTCTTAGCAACGCGAGACATGCTTATCCCCCCTTAAAACACAGTGCAAAGCACTTCGCCGCCAACGCCAGCGGCGCGAGCAGCGCGATCAGTCATCACACCTTTGTTGGTGGAGACGATCGAAACGCCCAGGCCGCCACGAACTTTCGGCAGCTGGTCGACGGATTTGTACTGGCGCAGGCCAGGACGGCTGACGCGCTTCAGCTCCTCGATGACCGGACGGCCTTCGAAGTACTTCAGCTCGATAGACAGCTGCGGCTTGATATCGCTGCTGATCTGGAAACCCGTGATGTAACCCTCGCTCTTCAGAACGTTGGCTACTGCCACCTTCAGCGTGGAAGACGGCATGCTTACGACGGTCTTCTCAGCCATCTGGGCATTACGGATACGAGTTAGCATGTCCGCTAACGGGTCCTGCATACTCATGGGCTAGTTGCTCCTAATACAAGAAAAACGGCCTTACGGCTCACTAGTCACCAAGAACCGAAGGGCAATTCAAAAGCCCTGGCTCTGGCGAGCCGGCAATTCTAGAGACTGTTCATAAACGAATCAAGCCCCAAA
>NZ_DJTK01000022.1:0-48528 GCF_002438225.1 Pseudomonas sp. UBA6310
CTGCGCCTCGCCGACGCGCCACAGCTGGCCACGACCGTCGTACAGCTCGGAGGCGGCGATCTGCCAGGAGTCCTCGTCGAGGTAGAAGCGGCGCTTGGCGTAGATGTTGCGCTCGCCGCTCTTCAGCGTGGCTTCCACCACCCAGACGCGGTGCAGCTCGTAGCGCGCCAGGTCCTGGTTGATGTGGCCGGCCTTGAGGATGTCGGCGTACTTCAGCTCGGGCGAGGCCAGGCGGTAGTTGTTGTAGGGGATGTACATCTCCTGCTTGCCGATCAGTTTCCAGTCGTAACGGTTCGGCGCGCCGTTGAACATGTCGAAGTTGTCCGAGGTGCGCAGGCCGTCGGCGGCGGTGCCCGGACCGTCGTAGGACACCTGCGGCGCGCGGCGCACGCGGCGCTGGCCGGCGTTGTAGATCCACGCCATGCGCGGTTCCTTCACCTGGTCGAGGGAGTCGTGCACCAGCAGCACGTTACCGGCCAGGCGCGCCGGCGCGGTCACCCGCTGCTTGAAGAACAGCAGCGCGTTGGCAGCCTTGGCCGGATCGAGATCGGGCATGTTGTCCGGCATCGCCACCTCGTCCTCGAACTGCACGAGGGTGAAGCTGCCGTTGGTCTGCGGCGTGGCCTGGACGATGGTGCGCTGCAGGTTACCGCCGCGGTAACGGGTGATGTGGTTCCAGATCGCTTCCAGGCCGTTCTGCGGGATCGGGAAGGCGTAGTAGCGGCTTTCGGTGAAGTTGGTCAGGCCGTTGCCGCCCTCGACCAGCCCGGTCTTCTGCGCGCTGAGCTTGGCCGCGGCATAGATCGCGTCCGGCACGGCCGCGCTGCGGTGGGTGGTGTAGACCAGCATCTTGTAGGTTTCCGGGTAGCGCTTGAACATCGCCAGCTGGCCGGCGCTGAGCTTGTCCTTGTACTGCTCGGCGTTCTGCGCGGTGATGGTGAACAGCGCCTTCTCGCCGGCGTAGGGATCGCCGACGAAGCCGTTCTTGCTGATCGGCGCAGCGTTGGTCGGCAGGCCGCCGGTCCACTCGGGAATGCTGCCGTCGGCGTTGCCGGCCTTCTCCCCGCCCAGCGGGGTCAGGCTGGTGCCGAGCTTGGCGATCTGGTCGGGGGCGACCGCCGCCATCACGCTGCCGGCGAGCAGCGAGAGGGCAAGCGCACCGAGGATTTTTCTTGTTGTATGCATCAGGGTTTCCTCACTTGCTGAAGGCCGCTTAGAAGTTCACGCCGAAGCTGAGCGCAACAAAGTCGCGATCGGTGAGCGTGTTGTAGTCGCCGCCGAAGAAGTTGGTGTACGAGAGGCTGGTGGTGTAGGTGTTCTGGTAGTCGGCATCGATACCGAAGCTCACCGCCTTGGCGCCTTCGTTGAACACGCCGTTCGGGCCGTAGCCATCGACGTCGTGCGACCAGGACACGTTGGGCCGCAGGTTCACGCCGGCGAACACGTTGTTGTAGTCCCAGATGCCGCGCAGGCGATAACCCCAGGAATTGGTGGTGACGAAGCCGTGGGTGCCATAGGCCGCCCGTTGCGTGGCATCGTCCGGGGTGCCGTAGATCGAATCGCGACCGTAGCGCAGCTCGCTGGTGCTCTCCAGATTCCCGACGTGGGTGAAGCCGACCTCGCCGACCAGGGTGAAGCGCTCGGCGCCCATCACCTGATCGAAGAAGTGCGTCAGGGTGGTCTGGATCTGGGTGATTTCCTTGCGGTTGTAGCCGCGGTTCTCGGCGCCCGCCGCGCTCGCCACCGGCGAGGTGCCCGGCGCGATCGGGTTGAGCAGCGCGCGGGTCAGGTCGGTGGTGTTGATCTGCACCGGCGCATTCGGCCGGTAGCTGATCTCGCCGGACCAGGCGGTGCCGGTGGGCAGCGTGGTGGAGAAGCTCATCCCGTAGAGGCGGATATCCTCGGGGTAGGACAGCGAGTAGCTGCCGTTACCAAGCAACACGCTCTGGGCGAGACCGGAAGCCGTCGGCGAGTAGCGCGGATCGGTGAAGCAGCTGGCCGGACCGCCGAACGCGCCGCAGACCTGCCCGAGGATGCCGCTCAGCGGCCCCGCCAGCGGGTTGGCGTTACCCAGCGCGGCGAGCGTCGCGGCGCTCGCCGTGCCGGTGTTCAGCACCGGCGTGCGGCTGTGGTAGTTCATGAAGTAGAAGCCGTACTCGGTGGCATCGCCCAGCCAGCGCAGCGCCAGGCCGTACTGACCCGAATCGCGGGCGTCGCGGTCCGGACCGCGCGGCACGATCACACCTTCGTTGGTAACGCCGAAGCCCTGGCCGAACGCCGCGGCGGCCGGCTGGAACGGAGCGATGGCGCCGCTGGCGACGTTGTAGTTGTTGACGCAACCGTCCTGGACAACGTCCGAGCCGAAGAAGGTGCCGCAGTTGTCGACCACCGTCTGGTCCCATTCCAGCTGGTAGAAACCTTCCATGCTCAGGCGGTCGTTAACGGTCTGCGAGAGGTACAGCATGTTCACCGGGATCAGGCCTTCCTTGATCTCCGCGCCCGGGCGGCGGAAGGCGGAGACGTCCAGCGGGTTGATCGAGTTGATGCTGTTCTGGATGAAGGTGCTTTCGCCCCAGCTCACCACCTGCTTGCCGACGCGCACGGTGCCGGGCAGGTCGCCGATGCTGTAGTTCTGGTAGACGAAGGCATCGAGGATCTGCGCGCCGGAGGACTTCGCGCCTTCCTTGCGGTTGGAGTCGCTAATGTCCTTGAACGGCCGGCTTTCGTCCTTCAGCTCGAAGTCGTACCAGTACTTGCCGCGCACGAAGACGCCGGTGTCGCGGTACTTCAGCTCCAGATCGTGGATGCCCTTGAAGATCTTCGAGAAGGTCTCGCCGCGCTTGAAGTTGAGACGGTTGTCGTCACCGGTCTGGGTGTAGCCGGTGCCGCCGTTGTTGATCCCGATGAGGTCGCGATCGGGCTTGGCGGTGGACCAGCTGGCCCCCACCGACAGCGACGAGTCGAGCTGACCCTCGACTTCACCGATGTTGAAATTGACGGCCCCTGCGGGGGCGGAAATTCCCATGGCGACGGCGAGAGCCAATAGCGTGGGCTGGACCTTTGCATGCCGTGTTGTTGTTGTCATTCGGCGCTCCTTGTTGGCGGATAGAACTGGCGCCAACCCTACTCACGCACCGACGCCCGGTTAAGCGCACCAAGGACGGATTTGGACTGTCGCCCGAAAGTATGAATGCCTGCGCCACGCCTGCGCCGGAGCCGCCATTCAGGCGCTGAATGGGGCCGGCCAAGAGCGACGGCGTGCCGGGCGTAACCAAAGCGCCCGACGGGCATCGGCGAAGGTGTTCCGCAGGCGCTGGATGGGTCGTTTCAGCGGGAAAAGGAACGCCACGCGACAGGGCGCGATGGCGGGGAAAGGCAGGGAATGGGCAGATGATGCCGGGAGAGACGCGACCTAGAAGCGCCCGTGGCGGCCGTCGCCGGCGCTGAAGCGCTTCCCGCCCTGCTCCGTCTCGCCGCTGTCAAGCACCGCCATGCCGCCGGCGAACTCGTTGGCCAGGGCTTCGGCGAACGGCAGGTCCCATTGCGCATGGACGCTGGCGCGGTCGGCCAGCAGGCAGGTGGGAGGAAACGCGGCGATCTCGGCGGCCAGCGCTTCGGCCGCGGCCCGTGCGCGGCCGGCGGCGACCACGCGACTGACCAGGCCGATCTGCAGGGCTTCTTCGGCATGCACGGGGCGGCCGGTGAGAATCAGGTCCAGCGCGCGACCCTGGCCGATCAGGCGCGGCAGGCGCACGCTGCCGCCGTCGATCAGCGGGACGCCGAAGCGCCGGCAGAACACCCCGAGCACCGCATCCGCCGCCATCACCCGCAGGTCGGCGAGCAGCGCCAGCTCGAGCCCGCCAGCCACCGCGTGGCCCTCGATGGCGGCGATCAGCGGCTTGCGCAGCTGCATCCGGCTCGGCCCCATCGGGCCGTCGCCCTGCGCCTGCAGGCGGTTGCGGCGTTCGCCGCCTTCGGCCACGGCGTGCAGGTCGGCGCCGGCACAGAAGGTCCCGCCGCTGCCGGTGAGCACCGCGACGCGTGCCTGCGGGTCTTCCTCGAACTCACGCAGCGCGGCGCTCAGCGCGTCGGCGGTGGCGCGGTCGACCGCGTTGCGCGCCTGCGGCCGGTCGAGGGTGATGACGGTTATCGCGTCCAGCCGTTCGACGATCACGCCCATGCAGAACTCCACCGAGGTGAGCGGCGCGACCGGTCAGCGTGCTGCCGTCGCGAACCGCGGGAGAAGCCGCAACCTGCCGTCCTCAGACCACGTATTTCTGCAGGTTGGCCATCATTTCCTTGAGCGCTTCCATGTTGTCCTTGGGATGCGCGGCGTTGTCGAAGTCGACGATCTGCTGCCAGTGCGCCGCCACGTCCTCCGGCGAGAAGCCGGCGCGCGGATCGAAGCCCGCGCCCAGGCTGCGCTCCCAGCGCACCTTGCCCATCCAGCCGCCGCCGACCTCGAACAGCCCGGAGGTGTCCTGGCACTGCTCGCTGCCGAGGTAGACCACCAGCGGGCTGACCAGCTCGGGCTTGAGTTGCTCGAAGACCTGCGGCGGGATCAGCCCTTCGGTCATCCGCGTACCGCCGGTGGGGGCAATGGCGTTGACCAGGATGTTGTTCTTGCGGCCCTCGATGGCGAGCGTGCGGGTCAGCCCGTAAAGACCGAGCTTGGCCATGCCGTAGTTGCTCTGCCCGAAGTTGCCGTAGATGCCCGAGGTGGACGCGGTGAAGATCACCCGGCCGTAGTTCTGCTCGCGCAGATGCGGCCAGGCGGCGCGGGTGACCTTGTAGGCGCCTTCGACGTGGACCTTGTAGACCAGGTCCCAGTCGGCGTCTTCCATCTTGTGGAAGGTCTTGTCGCGCAGGATGCCGGCGTTGTTCACCACCACGTCGATGCGACCGAAGCTGTCCAGCGCGGCCTGCACGATCTTCTCGCCATCGGTCACCGAATCATGGCTGGCGACCGCGGTGCCGCCCGCATCGCGGATTTCCGCGACCACCTTGTCCGCCGCGGAGGCGTTGGCGCCCTCGCCATGGGTGCTTCCGCCCAGGTCGTTCACCACCACCCGCGCGCCGTGTTTGGCGAACAGCAATGCGTGGGCGCGACCGAGGCCACCGCCCGCGCCAGTGACGATCACGACCTTGTCTTCGAAACGCACGGCTTGGCTCATGGGAAACTCCTTGGCAGGTTGAGATGCCCGAAGTGTCCAACAGACAGGAAACGGTCACAACCGAGACGACGCGCCTGAATGATGGTCGATAACGTCGCGGGATGGCCCAGGAACCGGCGAACGGGTCGCCGGCCCTGGCAGGTTCAGACCGCCTCGGCGTGCTGCGGCGCTTGCGCTGGCACCAGCCCGTCGCGGAACGCCAGGTAATGTGCCAGCACCTGCTCCGGTGCCTCGACCTGCGGGTAGTGGCCGATGCCGTCGAGAAGCACGCAGTCCGGTTGCGGAATCAGCTCGCGGTAACGCGCCACCATGTGCGCCCCGGAGATCGGGTCGACGGCGCCGTCGATCACCCGCAGCGGCACGTCGCTGCGCTGCATCGCCGTCACCCAGCGCTCGCGCTGCTCGCGACGTTCCGGCATGTAGCGAATTAGCCGGTGCATCACCGCAGCGCCACCGTTCTTCGCGATCAGCTGCCAGAACGCATCCAGCTCGGCCTCGCTCGGCTGGGTCTGCGGACCGAACACCTTGGCGAAGTTGGCCGCCAGGGTGCGCCGGGTGAACAGCCGGTCGACGAGGAAGCCGGCCGGGCTGAGCAGCAGTTTCTGCAGCAGCACCGGGTGATGGGTTTCGGGAAACAGGCCGCCGTTGAGGAACACGCAACTGGCCAGCCGCACGCGCCCTTCCTGATGCCGCGCGAGCAGCTCCTGGGCGACGCTGTCGCCGTAGTCGTGGGCCAGTACGTGCAGCGGACGGTCGATGGCCAGGTGCTTGATCAACGCCTGCTGCACGTCCGCCTGCTCCAGCAGGCTGTAGGGGTGGTGGCGCGGCTTGGCCGAGTCGCCGAAGCCGAGCATGTCGCAGGCGATCACCCGGTAGCGCTGCGCCAGCGGTGCCCACAGGCGATGCCAGTCCCAGCTGGCGGTGGGGAACCCGTGGATCAGCAGCAGCGGCTCCGCGTCGACCGGACCGGCCGCCCAGTGGCGGATTTCATGGCGATGGAACAGCAGCGTACGGCCCCGGGCGCGCCAGTCGTCCAGGCCGATGCCGACGGCGGCCATCAGGCGGCGTAGCCGGGATTGTGCAGGTCGAGCTTGCGCAGCAGCGCCGGCCAGGGCAGCGCGCCGCCCATGCCCTGCGGGCTGCGCATCACCCCGGCGATCATCGCCCGGGCGCCGTCGAGAACCTGCTGCGGAATGTGGATGAGTTCGGCACCGCCGCTCTGCGCCATCACCTGGATCTCGCAGGCGCGTTGCAGGGTGAACATGCCGAGGAAGGCGTCGGCGATGCTGCCGAAGGCGGTCAACAGGCCGTGGTTGGGCAGGATCATGAAGTTCTTGTCGCCGAGGTCGGCCTGCAGGCGCGACTTCTCGTCGTGGTTCAGCGCCACGCCTTCGTAGCCGTGATAGGCCAGGCTGGCGAGGACGAACAGCGACTGCTGCGACAGCGGCAGCAGGCCCTGCTTCTGCGCGGAAACGGCGATGCCGGCGGCGGTGTGGATGTGCAGCACGCAGCCGACGTCGTGACGGACTTCGTGCACCGCGCTGTGGATGGTGTAGCCCGCCGGGTTGAGGTCGTAGGGGCTGTCCATCAGCTTGTTGCCGGCCAGGTCGACCTTCACCAGGCTCGACGCGGTGATCTCGTGGAACATCAGCCCGTACGGGTTGATCAGGAAGTCGTCGGTGCCCGGCACCTTGGCCGAGATGTGGGTGAAGATCAGGTCGTCCCAGCCGTACATCGCGATCAGCCGGTAACAGGCGGCCAGGTCGATACGCGTCTGCCATTCGGCGGCGGAAACCTGGTTCTTCACTTCGGAGGGGTGCAGCAATTGGGCTACGGACACGGCGATCACCTCGGCATTTATTGTTGTGGGTGTGCCGAGAGTCTAGCGGCGCTTCGGCGCACGGCCAGTGGCCCTGGAAGCCAGTTTTGCGTCCGTCGCCGTTTCGCCGGCGACTGACCAAAGCGGCGCCGACCGCGACGGTTGGCGATGAAAACCAGGGCCGCTCGCGGCCCCGCGGCTCAGATCAGGTGGGCGATCAACGGCGCGGCGAACAGGTTGAGCAGGCCCATCAGCACCATCACCAGGCCGGCCACGGTGCCCTCCTCGCTGCCGACTTCCTGGGCGCGGGCGACGCCGGCACCGTGCGCGCCGACGCCGAACAGCGCGCCGCGGGCCAGCGCGCTGCGCAGCGGCAGCCACTTCAGCAGCAGGCCGCCGACCAGCGCGCCGAACACGCCGGTCAACATCACGAAGATCGCCGTCAGCTCCGGTACGCCGCCCAGGCCGGTGGCGATCGGCATGGCGAACGGCGTGGTGATCGAGCGCGGCACCAGCGACAGGCTGACCGGGCCCTCCAGCGCCAGCGCGTTGGCCAGCCACCAGGAACTGAGGATGGCCACGGTGCTGCCAGCGAGCATGCCCAGCGACAGCGCGGGCCAGTGGCGGACCAGCAGCGCGCGCTGCTGCCAGATCGGCACGGCGAAGGCCACGGTGGCCGGGCCGAGCAGCAGCACGAGCAGGTGCGTATTGCTGGAGTATTCGGCATAGGCGGTGTGCAGCGGGATAGCCACCGCCAGCAGCAGCGCCGGTACGAACAGCAGCGGCGACAGCAGGTAGCGGCCGCTGCGCCGGTACAGCCAGCGACTGAGCAGGTAGGCCGCCAGTGTCAGGACGAACCAGAACAGCGGCATCGGCTCAAGATTCATGGCGCAGACTCCAGCGGCACACCGCCTCCACCGTCAGCGCCGTGGCCAGCATCACCAGCAGCGTGCTGCAGGCGATCACCGCGAGGATGCGCAGGCCCTCGCTGCGCAGCAGCGCGCCGTAGTCGAGCATGCTCATCAGTGCCGGAATGAAGAACAGCAGCATCTCCGCCATCAACAAGCCGGCGCCCAGTTGCAGCGCGGCGGGCTTGATCCAGCCCGTGGCGAAGGCGGCCAGCAGCAGGCCGAGACCGATCACCCCGCCCGGAATCGGCCAGTGCAGCCAGAGCGCAAGCTGGGAACCGAATAGATAGAGACCGAGCAGGACCAGCAACTCGGAGAGCAGACGGGACAGATGGGTAACGCGGGCGCGGGTCACGGTGGATTCCTCAACAGTTGGAAGAAAGTCTACGGCGCGCGTTACCATCGAAAAAACGAATTGTTCGAATCACAGGTATTCCAGAATGGAATTCAGACAGCTGCGCAGCTTTGCCGAAGTGGTTCGTCAGGGCGGCTTTACCCAGGCGGCCCGCACGCTCAACGCCAGCCAGTCGGCGATCAGCAAACAGGTGGCGCAACTCGAGCAGCGCCTGGGCGTGCAACTGTTGCAGCGCCAGGGACCGCAGCTGCGCCTCACGGACGCCGGCGAAATCGTGCTGCGTCGCGTCGAGGAGCTGCTGCGGGTACGCAAGGAACTGCTCAGCGAACTCGACGACCTCAGCCATCTGGCGCGCGGTGAGCTGAACCTCGGCCTGCCGATGCTTGGCAGCAACGCGCTGTTCGCCGGGCCTTTCGCCGAGTACCGACGGCGCTACCCGAACATCGCCGTGCACCTCACCGAGGACGGCAGCAAGAGCATCGAGCAACTGGTGAGCAGCGGCGAACTGGAGATCGGCGCCGGGATGCTCTCCGACGACCCGGCATTCGAGAGCCAGCTGTTCTGCAACGAGCCGCTGGACATCCTGCTGCCCACCGACCATCCGCTGGCGGGCGAAGGCAGCCTGGAACTGGCGCAGCTGGCCGACACGCCGTTCCTGCTCTACCAGCGCAGCTTCACCCTCAACGACCGCCTGCTGCAGGCCTGCCTGCAGGCCGGCTTCAACCCGCGCGAAGGGGGCCGCAGCGGCCAGGCCGACTTCCTCGCCGCCCTGGTCGCCGCCGGCCAGGGCACGGTGCTGCTGCCGAGCATCGTCGCCCGCGGGCTGATGCGTCCCGGCGTTGTGCGCCTGACGCTGCGTGACGACGACCTGCGCTGGAACATCGGTTTCATCTGGCGCCGCGATGCCTACCTGTCGCATGCCGCGCAGGCGTGGCTGGCCCTGCTGCGCGAATACCCGCCGCCGTCAGACTAGCTCGGGGAACTCGCCGGCCAGGCGCGGCCATTCGCGCTGCGCCTGCGGGTCATCGGCGAGCAGGCGAAAACCCTCGAAGCGAAACTCCGGCGCGACCGTGCAGCCGACCAGCGTGTAGCGCCCGAGCGCGCGCGCCGCCTGCCAGGCATGCGCCGGCACCGCCGCCTGTGGCAACTGGTCGACGGCGAGCGGGCCGAGGCGCTGGCTACGCAGCTCGTCGGGCGATTCGGCGATCAATAGCTCCAGCGCGTCGCCTTCATGGAAATGCCAGATCTCTTCGGCATCCACCCGATGCCAGCGGCTGGCCTGCCCTTCCAGCAGCAGGAAGACGATGCTGCTGCAGGCAGCGCGCTCGCCATGGCGCTGCGCCGAGACGAACAGCCGCCGGTAGTAGCCGCCCTCCGGATGCGCCTGCAGGCCCAGCGTGTCGATCAGTTCCTGCGCGCGCGGATGCACCTCAGGCGCCCAGAGCGAAGATGAATTCGCCCAGCCAGGGTTCGGCGTCGGTTTCCGGCGTCACCGTTTCGCTGGCGTCCAGGCGCAGCATCGGCAGCACCTCGCGCACGCCCAGCTCGGCGAACAGCTCGCGCAACTGCTCGCCTCCGGCGCAGAAACTGTCGCCGTAGGCCGAGTCGCCCAGGCCGATCACCGCTCCCGGCAGGCCGCGCCAGGACGCTGGAAGCTGGTCGCGGATGGCGTGGAAAAGCGGCTGCAGCGTCTCCGGCAATTCGCCGACGCCGGTGGTCGAGGTCACCGCGAGGATCGCGTCGGCGGGGAATTCCAGCAGCTCGCCCAGTTCGGCGCGTGGCTTGTGCAAGGTCTGCAGGCCGGCGTCGCGCAGCAGTTGCCCGGCATGCCGGGCGACTTCCTCGGCGGTGCCGAAGACCGAGCCGGAGAGAATCAGAACGTTCATACGAGGGTTCCAGAACCAGTCGGAGGGCGGATTATGCAATAACTGTATGAGCGGGCCCGATCATTTAGAATCGCGCCTCTACCCTGCGGAGCCCGGAATGATCAGTCCCAAACTGCTGCAATTGGTCATCGACGCGTCCAATGACGGCATCGTGGTCGCCGAACGCGAAGGCGACGACAACATCCTCATCTATGCCAACCCGGCTTTCGAACGGCTCACCGGCTATCGCGCCGAAGACGTTTTGTACCGGGATTGCCGCTTCCTGCAGGGCGACGACCGCGAGCAGCCCGCGATTCGGGCGATCCGCGCCGCGCTGCAGGACAACCGACCCAGCCGGGAGATCGTGCGCAATTACCGCAAGGACGGCAGCCTGTTCTGGAACGAGCTGTCCATCACGCCGGTGCACAACGAGGCCGACCAGCTGACCTACCTGATCGGCATCCAGAAGGACGTCACCGAATTCGTCGAGGCCTGCGAACGGGTGAAGGCGCTGGAAAGCGAAGTGGCCGCTTTGAAGGCTGCGCTCAGGAAAGCGACGGAAGGCTGAACCCCCGCAGCAGGCAAGGGTCGAACATGGGTTATCCCCCGAGTCGGGAGCCTACCGATGCAAGACGATCCGCTGCTTACCGCCGACGAGCTGGCCTATATCCGCAGCCTCCTCAACGAGGGCGAGGGCGCGCGACTCAATGCGTCCAACTTCCTGATCGACAGCAGCCCGCAAACCCAGGCGCTGCTGGCGGCGCTCGGCTCACGCGCGCAACTGTCGCTCGAGGCGCAGATCGGCCATCAACGCCTGACCTTTCCGCTGCAGCTCGTGGAAGACGAGTCCCAGACGCTGCACCTGAAGCTGGAAGCCCCGCGCATCTTCGAACAGGGCCCGGTCGACCGACCGTGGCGCCTGCACCTGAACAAGCCCGTGGCGCTGCTCGACGAACGCGGCGAGGCCAGCGACCTGCGGGTCCACGAACTGTCGCCGAACGGGCTGTTGCTGGAAGTCAACGACGTCGCCCCGGCGCGCTTCGAACTTTCCCTGCCGCTCCCCGGTGCGAAGCCGATTCCGCTGCGTGGCCGGCTGGTGCGCAAGGTGGGACAGGGACTGTGTGCCTACCGCCTGCTGCACGAGAACGAGCGCACGCTGCGGCGCCTGCACACGTTCATCTTCCAGCAGCATCGTCTTCAGCATCCGCAGTTGCACGCCAAGGCACGCAGCGCCGTCGACGCCTGACGAATCAGGTATCGAGGCGCTCGTCGAGAAAGCGCAGCAGGCGCTTGTGCATCTCGCGCCCCTCGCTGCCGAGGCAGCCTATCGGGGTTCCCGCCAGTTGAGCCTCGGCGAAATCCGCCGCGGCGCCCGCCAGCAACAGCGGGCAATCGAGCATCAGCGCCAGCTTCGACAGCTGCCGCGGCAAGCCCGCGTCGCGCGGCTGGTGGGAAAGCACCACCACGGCATTGGGCTGGAGCTTCTCGCCAATCAGCAGCAGCTCGTTCAGCGGCACGCCGAAGCCCGGCAGGCTGATCGACACGTCCGGCCCGCCGAGCAGCACGCCGGCCACCAGCAGCTCCAGTTCCCGGCAATGCCCGGGCACCGCCACCAGCAGCACGCGCGCGGCGTCATCGCTGCGGGTCAGCTGCAGGCGCAGCAACGCGCGCCCACGCAGGAAGCCGTCGAAGAACAGCCATTCGCTGGTCTTGCCGAACTCGCCCTGATGCACCAGCAGCTCTTCCCAGACGGGCATCAGCACCTCTTGGAACAGCGCCGCCAGCGGGTAGCTGGAAAACAGCAGGCCGTAGAGCCGTTCCAGCCCCTGCTCGTCGAAGGTCGCGACGGCGCGCCTGACCCGCGCCTGCCATTCCGCCCATTCGCCGCCAACCGCCGCGCGCTCGGCGACCACGCTTTTCGGCACGCTCTCGCCACGCGCCAGCACGGTGCCCACCTTGCTCACCGCGACGCCGCGTTCGAGCCACCCGAGAATGCTGTGCACGCGGTCGATGTCCGCCTGCGAGTACAGGCGGTGGCCGCTGTCGGTGCGGGTCGGTTCGATCAGGCCGTAGCGTCGTTCCCAGGCACGCAGGGTGACCGGGTTGACGCCGGTCAACCGCGAAACCTCGCGGATCGGGAACAGCTCCTGGCGTTTCAACGCCTCGGAGGCAAGGGAAGCTGCATGGGAGAACTGAGTCATGGCGCCGCCAACTCGCGAAGATGTCGCACAGTGTAACGCGCGAGGGAAACGCTCGGCAGCATCCGACCCGGCAGGACGCCGGCCCATTTGGCGACAACCGACCAGAAGACGCGCCCTGCTGGTGCGAACTTGGCGCGCCGCTGCGACTTGGGTGGGCAATTTCCGTGATTGACGGGGAGCGAGGCTATTCCCTGCAGGCAAAGCGACCGCTAAAGACCGGCCCACCCTCGCGTCGAAAAAGCCCGGTTCACGCGCCGTACACGGCGCTTTTCCACGCCACGCATGGGCATGCGGGTAGCGCTGCGACGCCGCCATGAGGAATAATCCTTGCTTGTCATTTCAGGCAGCCCACCACCCCGGCGCTGCGTGATGCGAAACGTCCTACCCGGAACGCTCGCCCAATCGATGGAGATACACAATGTCTACCGAACCCGTCACCCTCATGGTGGCGCGCCGTGTCGCCTATGGCCGCTATCAGGATTTCATGACCTGGCTGCGCGAAGGCGAACAGCTCGCCGCGGACTTCGCCGGTTACCTCGGCTCCGGCGTCCTCGCCCCGCCCGCCCACGACAACGAATTCCAGATCGTCTTCCGCTTCGCCGACGCCGCGACCATGGCTGCCTGGGAACATTCGGCGTCGCGCAGCGCCTGGCTCGAACGCGGCCAGGGCCTGTTCGCCCAGCCGCACGAGCGTCGCGCCCAGGGCCTCGACGCCTGGTTCGGCAGCGCCGACAAGCGCCCGCCACGCTGGAAGCAGAGCGTCGCCGTATGGCTGGCGTTCTTCCCGGTGTCGCTGGCCTTCAACCTGCTGTTCGGCGACGCCCTGGTCGCGCTGCCGCTGGTGCAACGGGTACTGCTCAGCACCCTGGTGCTGACGCCGGTGATGGTCTGCCTGTTCATCCCGCTCTCCACCCGCCTGCTGGCGCCCTGGCTGGAAGGCAGGCGCCCGCGCGACCGCGTGGCACGCACCGGCAAGCCGGCGTTCGACGCGAAGTAGCCAGCGCGCCGCCACCCGCGGCCGCCAGGCTGGCCGCGGGCGGCGCATATGCATAAGATGGGTCATGCCGTAACGGATTGAATTTATTCGACATGACCACTCCTCTCCTGATCACCGGAACCAGCAAGCGCGTCGGCTACGAATTGGCCCTGAGCCTGGCCGAGCGGGGTTACGACATCCTTTCGGTGAACCGCACCGACACCTCGCCGAAGCATCCGCGGATCGTCCATTTTCAGGCGGACCTGATGGACCGCGCCCAGCGCGAGCAGCTTGTCGCCCATGTGCGAACCCGCCACGACGCGCTGCGCGGCATCGTCCACAACGCCTCGCAGTGGCTGGACGACAGCCTGGAAAACCTCGAGGCGATGCTGCGCCTGCACGTGGAGGCACCGTTCCAGCTGAACCTGGAGCTGGGCGACTGGCTGAAGAAGGCCGGCCGCGCCGACATCATCCATATCTGCGACGAGAGCGCCTCGCGCGGCAGCAAGAACCACGTCGCCTATGCCGCGAGCAAGGCCGCGCTACAGAACATGACCCTGTCGTTCGCCGAGATGTACGCGCCGAACGTGCGCGTCAACAGCATCTCGCCGGGCCTGCTGATCCTCAAGGAGGACAGCACCCCGGAATACGTCGAGAAAACCTTCCGCAAGGCGCTGCTGGAGTTCGAGCCCGGGGCCGAGCCGCTGATCCAGACCGTCGCCTATCTGCTCGAATCCAACTACACCACCGGCAGCAACGTCGTGATCAACGGCGGCCGGCACCTGAGGAAGGAAGCCCCGCTTGATTGATTCGAAGAAGATCATCTACCTGCCGCGCTGGATCAAGATCACCATCGTCACCGCGCTGTTCAGCTGCCTCGCCGCCTCCATCTACATCTCGCTGTCCTTCGTCGGCGTTCCCGACCGCAGCGACTGGATTCTGCTTTCGCTGTCGATGGCGCAGATCACCGCCACGGCGCTGGTGATCAGCATGGTGCTGATCTTCGGCGAGCGCGAAGCCAACCTGCAGTTCCTGGTGAGCAAGACCGAGCGCCTGCTGCTCAAGCAACTACCGTCGGTGCTGGAACGCATCGAGGACTCGAACGGCCACAAGCCGAAGGTGCAGGTCTCGAAGATGAACAACATCTTCGGCGCCAACTACCGCCTGGACACGCCGGGCGTGGCGACCAAGATGTGGATCGGCTTCAACGTGGACAGGATCATCATCGCCTACTTCCTGCCGGCCGCGCAGACTACCGACGAGGTGCGCGAAACCTTCCGCTACACCTTCGGCGGCGCCGAGTCGGTGGGCTACAAGGTCAACTACGAGGAAGCCACGATCAAGGACAGCGGCGAACAGATCATCTCGATCTGGTGCACCTGGCCGGCGATCCAGGACAGCTCGCACCTCTCCACCGAGCTGCTGAGCAACCCGGAGAAGAAGCTGTTCATCATTCAGGACATCGCGATGATGACGCAGTCGTTCATCCGCACCGCCGAGCGCAACTCGGTCGGCATCCTCACCCGCTGCGACCCGGGCCCGCTCTAGACGCTCACTCGGCGAACGCGACCGTGCTCATCAGGGCGATGCCGGCGCGGGCGTCCAGCCGGGTGTGCTGCACCACCACCGGCACGTCGGATTCGATCACGCTGGAGTAGTCGGTCTCGCGCGGCAGTGGCTGCGGGTCGTCGAGGTCGTCGTAGCGCACATGCAGCGTGCGCCGCGCCGGCACCTCGAGGCGATACGGGCCGATGGGCTCGCGGTCGGTGAAGTACAGCGTGATGGCGACCTTCGCCGGCTGCTCCCCGGCATTCAGGATGCACGCCGCCTCGTGGCTGCGCAGGGTGCGGTCGTCGGGGTTCGGACCGAGCGGCGGCAGGTAGCCTTCGGCGATCACCCAGCGTTTCTTTCCAATGGACATGCTTACTCCCCATGGGATGCGATGCGCCCGCCCGAGCGGCAGGCACCTGATGTCCGGACCCGGCGGCGCGCGGCAAAGTTCCTCGCGAAGGCTGGCCGGCGAGCCCTCCGAGCGAGGCTGGATGATCGTTCCGGCCCCGCGTTATCATCGCCACGCCTCACCGCCCGCTGCCTCGCGCCGGGCATCGATCAATCCGCCCGCGAGAATCGAGATGACCGAAGAACAACGCATCGAGCTCGAAGCCGCCGCTTTCCGCCAGTTGGTCCAGCACCTGCGCTCGCGCCCCGACGTGCAGAACATCGACCTGATGAACCTCGCCGGCTTTTGCCGCAACTGCCTGTCGAAATGGTACAAGGCCGCCGCCGACGACCTTTCCCTGGACGTCAGCCCGGAGCAGGCGCGCGAGGAAATCTACGGGATGCCTTACGCCGACTGGAAAGCCAAATACCAGAGGGAAGCCAGCGCCGAGCAGAAGGCCGCTTTCGACAAGGGAAACAAGGCATGACGCTGGACGACTTCCGCGCCGCCCTCGGCAGCGACGCGCATCGCTTCGCCGACACCCTCGCCTTCATCGAGGCCAACTACCGGTTCAGCCCCAGCGCCTTCGTCAACGGCGCGGTGGAAAATGCCGAGGGGCAGAACGAGGGTTCCTGCAAGACCCTCGGCCTGGCGCAACTGGAGGCACTGAGCGACGAAGAAGCCCTGCGCGCGTTCGGCGAACACTACCGCAGCGTGCTGGCTAATCCGCAAGGCAGCGACCACGGCAACATCCGTGCGCTGATGAAAACCGGGCTGGCCGGCGTGCGTTTCACCCGCCAGCCGTTGGCCCGCAAGGCCTGACGGTCCCGCTCAGGCCTGGTCGAGGTAACGCTCCACGTCCAGGGCGGCCATGCAGCCGGCACCGGCCGAGGTGATCGCCTGGCGATACACCGAGTCGGCGACGTCGCCGGCGGCGAACACGCCCGGCAGGCTGGTCGCGGTGGCATTGCCGTCGCGCCCGCCACCCACCACCAGATAACCGTCGCGCAGCGCCAGCTGGCCCTCGAACAGGCCGGTGTTGGGCGTATGGCCGATGGCGACGAACAGCCCGTCGACCGCGAGGTCCTCACTGCCTTGGGCGGTTTTCAGGCGCACGCCGGTGACGCCGCTGGCATCGCCCAGCACCTCTTCCACTTCGGCGTGCAGCTTGAGCACGATGCGCCCTTCGGCGACGCGGGCCTGCAATTTGTTCTGCAGGATCTTCTCGGCGCGGAAGCTGCCGCGGCGATGCACCAGGGTCACCTTGCTGGCGATGTTGGCCAGGTACAGCGCCTCTTCCACGGCGGTGTTGCCGCCGCCGACTACCGCCACTTCGCGATTGCGATAGAAGAAGCCGTCGCAGGTGGCGCAGGCCGACACGCCGCGGCCCATGAAGGCTTCTTCCGAGGGCAGGCCGAGGTAACGCGCGCTGGCGCCGGTGGCGACGATCAGCGCATCGCAGCTGTAGCTGCCATTGTCGCCGTGCAGGACGAAGGGCTTTCCAGCCAGGTCCACGCCGTTGATGTGGTCGAAGACGATCTCGGTCTCGAAGCGCTCGGCGTGCTCCTGCATGCGCTGCATCAGCGCCGGGCCGGTGAGGCCGTGGGCATCGCCGGGCCAGTTGTCGACCTCGGTGGTGGTGGTCAGCTGGCCACCGGCCTGCAGGCCGGTGATCAGCAGCGGCTTGAGGTTGGCGCGGGCCGCGTAGACCGCCGCGGTGTAGCCGGCGGGACCCGAGCCGAGAATGATCACCTTCGAATGACGATCGGCAGACATCACGGACTCCTCGAATAAAGCGGAGCCGCCAGGCAATAGGGGAAGACTCAACAGGCGGCTCCGAAAAAACACGCCGACCCGATGCACGTTCTCGCAGGGTTCGGCTCGAATGCGCTGGAGCCTATAGCCGCCTTCTGCCTGGGCAAAGTGGCGCTTTTCAATTTCCCCGATAGGCAGCGGCTATCGTATGTGGTGTCGCCGCTGTCCCAACAGGTCCGTCCCCTCCCATGAATCTGCGCAAGCGCCTGCTCTGGCTGTTCATCCCGACGCTCATCCTGACGCTGGTGGCCGTCGGCGCGCTCTCCGAACGGCTGTTGCTCAGCCATTTCGACCGCCAGGACAGCGCGCAACTGATGAGCAAGTCGCGCCACTTGCACGATCACATGGAGGCGGATATCTCCCGCCACCTGGACCTGCTGCGCAGCCTGGCCTGGTGGGACCTGACCTACGCCTTCATCGAGCGGCCGCGCGTCGACTACATCCGCAGCAACCTGCCGGCGGCGAGGCTGGCGAACCTCGACCTGGACTTCATGGTGTTCTTCGATCGCCAGCCGCGCATCGTCGCGCAGACCTGGCGCGCCCAGCAGTTGCTCGAAGTGACGGACCTGCTGCCCGAGGGCGGCAAAGGCCCGCGCAGCATGATCGGACTGCGCCAGGGCATCCTGCAGCGCAGCCGGCAGATGGGCAGCCTCGACTACGCCGGCGACGCCCAGCGTGCGATAGGCCAGGTGATGGTCGTGCAGGGCGTGGCGCTGCTGCTGGTGAGCAGCCCGATCAGCGACAACCTGGGCAAGGCGCCGCCCAACGGAGTGGTGGTCGCCGGGCAGATCCTCGATCAGCGCCTTCTCGACGGTTTCCTCCAGGACGCGCCCGGCAGCCTGCGGGTGGTACCGCTGGCTGGCGACACCACCGGCTGGCAGCAGCTGCGCCCGCGCAGTTCGCGCCAGGGCGAGATTCGCCTGAGCCCGCGGCGGGTGCTCGATGCGAACACCCAGCAGGTCGACCTGCAGTTCTTCAATCCGCTGGGCGAGGCCGAGCTGCGTCTGCAGATCACCCAGCCGCGGCTGCTTTACCAGCAGGGCCGCACGGCGGTGGGCTTCTTCCTCGGCCTGACGCTGCTGCTCTTGGTGGCCGCCATGCTGCTCGCCTATACCGGCCTGGATCGCTGGGTGCTGCGGCGGGTGCGCCGGCTCAACCAGGAAGTGGCGGCGATCGGCATCGACAGCGGCCGGCAACGACTGAGCGAACAGGGCGGCGATGAACTGGGGCAGCTCGCCGGCGAACTCAACCATATGCTGGAGCGACTGGAACGCAGCGAGGAACGCGACAAGGCGATTCTCGACTCGATCCAGGAAGGCTATTTCGAGATCGCTCCGGGCGGCGAGATCCTCGCCGTCAACCGCAGCCTCGAGCGACAGCTGGATTGCAGCCGCGAACAGCTGGTCGGCCATGCCATCGAGGAAATCCTCGATGCCGAGGTGGTCGAGCGCGCCCGCACCCTGATGCTCCAGAGCAAGGGCGAGCACGCCAGCCTGATCTCGCCGTTCAAGCGCCGCGACGGCAGCCTGCGCTACTTCGAGACGCGCTTCTCCAACATCGAGGATGCCGACGGCCAGTACGCCGGCATCCGCGGCATCCTGCGCGATGTGAGTGATCTGGTGGCCTACCAGAACAGCCTGCTGGACATGGCCTACCGCGACCCGCTGACCGGCCTGGGCAACCGCAAGGCCTTCGACGAACACCTGCACGCGGCGCTGGAAAAGGCGCAGCAGGACGAGGCGCCGCTGGCGTTGCTGTTCATCGACCTGGACCGCTTCAAGGAAGTCAACGACCGCTTCGGCCATGACCTCGGCGACGCCCTGCTGATAGCCATCGCCGAACGCCTGCGCGGCGCGCTGCGCCACCCCGACCACTTCTACCGGCTGGGCGGCGACGAGTTCACCCTGCTGCTCGGTGGCGAGGACGCGAGCAGCGCGCTGGCGCTCGCCGAACGCCTGCTGCTGGTCCTCGAACCGGCCTTCGAGCTCAACGGCCAGCGCGTGGATTTCGTCACCCCGAGCATTGGCGTCGCGCTCTATCCGGACCACGCCCGCCAGCCGGATGAACTGATCAAGGCCGCCGACAGCGCCATGTATCAGGCCAAGCAACGGCGCAACCAGGTGTTCCTCTACCGGCCGCAGCCCGACGCGCGGTAACGCATCGTCGAAATTGCGCCGCAGCGGCCAGGCGACGCCGCTGATAAGCTCGGCAGCCTTACCCTTTAGGAGGACGACATGGCGCTACCCGCCCTGAGTGGCCCGCAGTACCTGCGCGAAGGTTTGAGACTGGTGCTCAGCCCTGGCCTGCGGCTGTTCCTGCTGCTGCCGCTGACGATCAACGTGCTGCTGTTCGCCGGCCTGGTCGGCTTCGCCCTGACCCAGTTCAACGTCTGGGTCGAGACGCTGATGCCTAGCCTGCCGAGCTGGCTGGGCTTCCTCGAATACCTGCTCTGGCCGCTGTTCGTGATGCTCGTGCTGGTGATGATCTTCTTCAGCTTCACCCTGCTGGCGAACATCATCGCCGCGCCGTTCAACGGCTTCCTCGCGGAAAAGGTCGAAGTGGTGGTCCGTGGTCAGGACGACTTTCCACCGTTCCACTGGGGCGAGCTGGTGGCCATGCTGCCACGCACCCTGGGCCGCGAACTGCGCAAGCTGCGCTACTTCCTGCCGCGCGCGCTGGGCCTGCTGATCCTGTCCTTCATCCCGGTGCTGAACCTGGTGGCGACGCCGCTGTGGGTGCTGTTCGGCATCTGGATGATGGCCGTGCAATACATCGACTACCCGGCGGACAACAACAAGCTGGGCTTCGACGAAATGCTCGCCTGGCTGCGCGCCAAGCGCTGGCAGAGCCTGGGCTTCGGCGGCATCGTCTACGTCGCGCTGCTGGTGCCGCTGCTCAACCTGCTGATCATGCCCGCCGCCGTGGCCGGCGCGACGCTGTTCTGGGTACGTGAGGGTGGCAAGGGCGAGATCGGCAACCCGGTCCGGCGCTAGACGCGGGCGTTCCGGGGCATATCGCGGCCGCCCCGCTTCAGCGGCGGGACGGCGCGAAGGGGCGGAATCAGACCAGGCTGGTAAGGGCGTCGCGGCTGAACGGCAGGATGTCCTGCTGGCGGCCTTCGCGGACCTTAACCGCCCAGTCCGGGTCGACCAGCAGCGCGCGGCCGACAGCGACCAGATCGAACTCCTGATTGTTCAGGCGCTCCAGCAGGCTTTCGATGCCGGCCGGCTGGGCGACCTTGTCGGTGTTGACCATGAACTGCAGGAACTCGCCGTCCAGGCCGACGCTGCCGACGGTGATGGTCGGTTTGCCGGTCAGCTTGCGGGTCCAGCCGGCGAGGTTGAGGTCCGAACCCTCGAATTCCGGCTCCCAGAAGCGCCGCGTGGAACAATGGAAGATATCCACACCGGCCTCGGACAGCGGCTTGAGGAACGCGCCCAGCTCCTCCGGCGTCTGCACCAGGCGGGCGTTGTAGTCCTGCTGCTTCCACTGCGAGAAACGGAAGATGATCGGGTAATCCGGGCCGACCGCGGCGCGTACCGCCTGGATCAGCTCGATGGCGAAGCGCGAGCGCTGCGCGAGATCGCCGCCGTACTCGTCGGTCCGCTGGTTGCTGCCTTCCCAGAAGAACTGGTCGACCAGATAGCCGTGGGCGCCGTGGATTTCCACGCCGTCCATGCCAATGGCCTTGGCGTCGCGCGCGGCCTGGGCGAAAGCGGCGATCACTTCGTCGATGTCAGCCTTGGTCATGCCGTGCACGATTTCCTGGCCGTCCTTGAGTTTTTCGCACGGGCCGTAGCCGGGCACGCTGGCGTCCGGCTCGGTGCCGAGCTTGCGCACGTTGCCCACGTGCCACAGTTGCGGAACGATCTTGCCGCCTTCGGCGTGCACCGCGTCGACCACCTGTTTCCAGCCGGCCAGAGCATCCTCGCCATAGAAGCGCGGCACGTGCGGATAACCGTTGGCGGCCTTGTGCCCGACGGTGGTGCCCTCGGTGACGATCAGACCGACGCCGGCGCCGGCACGACGGCGGTAGTACTCGACGACCTTCGCATTGGGCACGCCGCCCGGCGAGAACGAACGGGTCATCGGCGCCATCACCACGCGGGTGGGCAATTCGAGAGCGCCCAGGCGGAAGGGCTCGAACAGGCTGTGCAAGGGGGCGGACATGGGCGTTTCTCCTTGGGCCGGCCAGCTGACCGGTCGTCTCGTTTTCGGGGTTAAAAAAATCAGGCCTGCAGCAGGCGCTCCAGGCGCACGATGAACGACTGGATCGGCTCGCCGCGGCTGCCGACCTTCAACTGCGTCAGCACGCCCTGCCAGGCGTTGGCGATGAATGCGGCGAGGTTCTCGCAATCCTCGTCGGCCGGCAGTTCCCCGGCGGCCCGCGCCTGCTCCAGGCAACCTTGGAGAATCTGCGCCGAGCGTTGCAGGATGGCGCCGACCTGGTTGCCGATGGCCGGCGACAGTTCGGCCATCTCGAAGCTCAGGCTGCCGATGAAGCAGTGGAACTGGAGTTTTTCCGGCCGGGCGAAATGCGCCAGCAACTCGCGGTAGTAACCGAGGATGCGCTCGCGCGGCGACAGCGCCGGATTCGCCAGCGCCTGGGCGTAGCGCTCCAGGCGCGGCAGGTAGAGGTACTCCAGCGCCTGCAGGGCGAAGTCCTCCTTGCTCGCGAAGTAGTGGTAGAACGATCCCTTGGGGATGCTCGCGGCCTGGACGATTTCCTGCACGCCGGTGCCGTGGTAGCCACGACGCAGCATCACCTGCGCACCTTTGGCGAGGATCAGTTCACGCTTGTCGGAACGCGGGTTTGTGCTCATGGCGGCGAGCATATGACCGGTCGTCTCGCGCGCCCATCACTATTGATGCAGGTGATGAAGCGGGATCAGAGGTCATCGAGTGGCGGCCGTCGGCCGGCGCGAGGGACGGTCAGGCCAGGGCTTTCTCGATGGCCTGGACCAGCGCCGGGTCATCCGGCGTGGTGCGCGGCGAGAAGCGCGCGAGCACGCGGCCATCCTTGCCGACGAGGAATTTCTCGAAGTTCCAGGTGATGTCGCCGGGAAACTCGGCACCCTCACCCGCCAGCAGGCCATACAGACGGTGCCGTCCCGGGCCGTTCACCTCGAGCTTGGCGCCCAGCGGGAAACTGATGTCGTAGTTGAGGCTGCAGAACGCGCGAATCTTGCTCTCGCTGTCCGGCTCCTGCCCGACGAACTGGTTGCATGGCAGACCGAGCACGCTGAAGCCCTGGTCGCGGTACTGCCGATGGAGCTTCTCGAGGCCCGCGTATTGCGGCGTCAGCCCGCACCTGGAGGCGACGTTGACGACCAGCACGACTTTGCCTTTGAAGGGCGCCAGAGGCAGCGGACGACCTTCTAGGTCGAGCAGCTGCAGATCGTGGAAGACACTCATGACGAACTCCTGAAGGCGCATTGCCGCCTTTTTCCGCGCCGAACAAAAAGGCGCCCGGAGGCGCCTTTCGATCGATGCCGATCAGTGATGATGACCGCCTTCGCCATGGATGTGGCCGTGGGCGATCTCCTCGGCGGAGGCGTCGCGAACGTCGACCACGGTAACGTCGAAGTTCAGGCGCTGGCCGGCCAGCGGATGGTTGCCGTCGACGGTAACGTCGTCGCCGTCGAGGTCACGGATGGTGACGATCTGCATGCCGCCGTCCGGGCCGGAGGCGTGGAACTGCATGCCGACTTCCAGCTCGTCGACGCCCTCGAACATGGCGCGGCTCAGGGTGGTGACCAGCTCGGCGCTGTACTCGCCATAGGCGTCTTCGGGTTCGATGGCGACCTTGACCTGGTCACCGACCTTCTTGCCTTCAAGGGCTTTTTCCAGACCGACTATGATGTTGCCTGCGCCTTGCAGGTAGGCGAGCGGCGCACCACCGGCGGAGCTGTCGATCACCTCGCCAGCGTCGTTTGTCAGGGTATAGTCGATGGAGACGGCCTTGTTGGCGGCGATCAGCATGGGGCGGGACCTTTGCAAAAGTATGATGAACGAACGAGTTTAACCGTCGCCCCGCGGGAAAGCGAACCCGGCGCTGACGGACGGGACCGCCCATACCTGCTTGATTTCCGTCAGGACGAAGATGGCCACTGGGTGGCAATCTTGTCCTGCGGTCACACCCAGCATCTGCGTCATCAACCTCCCTGGCAGTTGCGCGAATGGGTGCTCGACCCGGCACGACGCCTCGCTCAGCTAGGCCGTCCGTTTGCCTGCGGCTGGTGCCGCATCCAACAGACCGAACAGAGCAAGGATTCCTGAATGCCAGCACGCAATATCCTGGTCATCAACTGCGGCAGTTCCTCGATCAAGTTCGCCCTGGTCAACGAAGCACAGGAACACTTCCCCCTCAGTGGCCTGGCCGAACGCCTCGGCAGCGCGGATGCCGTGCTCCACTGGCAGCGTGATGGCGGCAAGGACAGCCTGGCGATCCCGAATGCCGACCACCGCATCGCCCTCGCCCACCTCCTGCCGATGGTGCAAGGCGCCGCCGGCGGACACCTGCACGGGATCGGCCATCGCGTGGTGCACGGCGGGGAATCCTTCACCAGCGCGCGCCGGCTGGACGACCAGGTGATCGCCACCATCGCCACCATCGCGCCGCTGGCACCGCTGCACAATCCCGCCGCGCTGCAGGGAATCGAGGCGGCGCTGAAGCTGTTCCCGACCCTGCCGCAGGTCGCCGTGTTCGATACCGCGTTCCACCAGAGCATGCCCGAGCACGCCTACCGCTACGCCCTGCCGGAGGCGCTGTACCGCGAGCACGGCGTGCGCCGCTACGGCTTCCACGGCACCAGCCACCATTACGTCAGCCATCGCGGCGCGCAGATGGCCGGCCTGCCCTACGCCTCCAGCAGCTGGCTGGTGGCGCACCTGGGCAACGGCAGCTCGACCTGCGCCATCGTCAACGGCGAGAGCCGCGACACCAGCATGGGCCTGACGCCGCTCGAAGGCCTGGTGATGGGCACCCGCAGCGGTGACGTCGACCCCAACTTGCACAGCCACCTGGCGCGCAACCTGGGCTGGAACCTGGAAAAGATCGATCACATGCTGAACAACGACAGCGGCCTGCTCGGCCTGTCCGGCATGTCCAACGACATGCGCACGCTGGAGCAGGCCCGCGAACAGGGCCACCCCGGCGCGGCGCTGGCCATCGAGGTGTTCTGCTACCGCCTGGGCAAATCGCTGGCGAGCATGAGTTGCGCACTGGAACGCCTCGACGGGGTGATTTTCACCGGCGGGATCGGCGAGAACTCGCCGCTGGTGCGCAACAAGACCATCGCCCACCTCAAGCTGCTCGGCCTGGCCCTCGACGACGCGCAAAACGCGCGCTGCGTGCGTGGCGTCGCCGGCCCGATCGAAGCCGCCGGCCACCCGCGGGTGCTGGTGGTGCCGACCAACGAGGAACGCCAGATCGCCCTGGAAACACTGGCCTCGCTCGGCTGATCAAGACGCTGCCGGCGAACCTCGCCGGCACGCTCCACCCGGTTTCAGGAGTACCGCCATGCACACCTTCTTCATCGCGCCGACCGGTTTTGGCGTCGGCCTCACCTCCATAAGCCTCGGGCTGGTCCGTGCGCTGGAGCGCGGCGGCCTCAAGGTCGGCTTCTTCAAGCCGATCGCCCAGCCGCATCCGGGCGACGAAGGCCCGGAGCGCTCCACCGAGCTCATCGCCCGCACCCACGGCCTGACGCCGCCCCAGCCACTGGGCCAGGCGCACGTCGAGCACATGCTCGGCGACGGCCACCTCGACGAGTTGCTCGAGGAGATCGTCAGCCTCTATCAGCAGGCCGCGCAAAACAAGGACGTGGTGATCGTCGAAGGCATGGTGCCGACCCGCCAGGCCAGCTACGCGACGCGGGTCAACGCGCACCTGGCGCGCAGTCTGGATGCCGACGTGATCCTGGTTTCCGCGCCGGAGGATGAAACGCTGACCGAGATGTCCGACCGCATCGAGATCCAGGCACAGCAATTCGGCGGCCCGAAGGACCCTAAGGTGCTCGGCGTGATCCTCAACAAGGTCCGCAGCGACGACGGCATCGAGGGCTTCACCCGGCGCCTGCAGGAACACGCCCAACTGTTGCGCAGCGAGGATTTCCGCCTGATCGGCTGCATCCCCTGGCAGGACGAACTGAACGCGCCGCGTACCCGCGACATCGCCGACCTGCTCGGCGCACGGGTGCTCAACGCCGGCGATTACGAGCAGCGGCGCATGCTCAAGATCGTGCTCTGCGCGCGCGCCGTGCCGAACACCGTGCAGTTGCTCAAACCGGGCGTGCTGGTGGTCACACCCGGCGATCGCGATGACATCATCCTCGCCGCCAGCCTGGCCAGCATGAACGGCGTGCCGCTCGCCGGGCTGTTGCTGTGCAGCGATTTCCAGCCGGACCCGCGGATCATGGAGCTGTGCAGGAGCGCGCTGCACGGCGGCCTGCCGGTGCTCACGGTGTCCACCGGTTCCTACGACACCGCCACCAACCTCAACCGGATGAACAACGAGATCCCGGTGGACGATCGCGAGCGCGCGGAAAAGGTCACCGAGTTCGTCGCAGGGCACATCGAGCATGAATTCCTCAAGCAGCGCTGCGGCGATCCGCGCGAGCTGCGCCTGTCGCCACCGGCGTTCCGCTATCAACTGGTCAGGCGCGCGCTGGCGGCGAACAAGCGCATCGTCCTGCCCGAGGGCGCCGAGCCGCGCACCGTGCAGGCGGCGGCGATCTGCCAGGCGCGCGGCATCGCCCGCTGCGTACTGCTGGCCAAGCCCGAGGAAGTCCAGGCCGTCGCCCAGGCGCACGGCATCACGCTGCCGGCCGGGCTGGAGATTCTCGACCCGGACCTGATCCGCGGGCGCTACGTCGAACCGATGGTCGAACTGCGCAAGAACAAGGGCCTGAATGCGCCGATGGCCGAGCAGCAATTGGAAGACAGCGTGGTACTGGCGACCATGATGCTGGCGCTGGACGAAGTCGACGGCCTGGTCTCCGGCGCCGTGCACACCACCGCCAGCACGATTCGCCCCGCGTTGCAGCTGATCAAGACCGCGCCGGGCTACAAGCTGGTGTCCTCGGTGTTCTTCATGCTGCTGCCCGACCAGGTGGTGGTCTACGGCGACTGCGCGGTGAATCCCGACCCGAGCGCCGCGGAGCTGGCCGAGATCGCCATCCAGAGCGCAGATTCGGCCGCTTCCTTCGGCATTTCGCCGCGGGTGGCGATGATCAGCTATTCAACCGGCGACTCCGGCAGCGGCGAGGAAGTTGAGAAAGTCCGCGAGGCGACCCGCATCGCCCGCGAGAACCGCCCCGACCTGCTGGTCGACGGCCCGCTGCAGTACGACGCCGCCGCCATCGAGAGCGTCGGCCGGCAGAAGGCGCCGAACAGCCAGGTCGCCGGCCGCGCCACGGTGTTCGTGTTCCCCGACCTGAACACCGGCAACACCACCTACAAGGCCGTGCAACGCAGCGCCGGGGTGATCAGCGTGGGGCCGATGCTGCAAGGCCTGCGCAAGCCGGTGAACGACCTTTCGCGCGGGGCGCTGGTGGACGACATCGTCTTCACCATCGCGCTTACCGCGATCCAGGCGGCCAGCCAGGAAGCCTGACAGCCGCCGCGCACGGCGCTGCAGCCCCGGCGAACCCACCGAAAGCCAGGCTTGCAGTTCACCGGGCAATCGTTACCCTTTACCGCCAACTGCCCGCCGGCGACCGATCGGCGGGCCCTTCGCCCCCTGCCGAGACGTGTCGGTTCCATGCTCAGTTTTCTTCCTTCCTTCGTGCGCGGCATCCTCGCCGCGCTGCTGCTGGCCCTGAATACGCTGATCTGCTGCGTTCCGCTGTTCACCCTCACGCTGATCAAGCTGCTGTTGCCCTCCGAGGCGCTGCGCCGCGCGATGACCCCGGCGGTCAACTTCATCCACGAAGGGTGGATCAGCTGCAACAAGGGCTGGATGGCGCTGGTGCGGCGCACGCGCTGGAACGTGGAGGGCCTCGAGGGGCTGGATTACCAGCACTCCTACCTGGTCACCAGCAACCACCAGAGCTGGGTCGACATCCTGGTGCTGCAGCACCAGCTGAACCGGCGCATCCGTCCGATGAAGTTCTTCCTCAAGCAGGAGCTGATCTGGGTTCCGGTGATCGGTGCCTGCTGGTGGGCGCTGGATTTCCCGTTCATGAAGCGCTACAGCAAGGCGTATCTGGCCAAGCATCCGGAGAAGAAGGGCAAGGACCTGCAGACCACGCGGCGCACCTGCGCGAAGTTCCGCCATACGCCGGTCGGCGTGTTCAACTTCCTCGAAGGCACGCGCTTCACCCGCGCCAAGCACGATGAGCAGGGATCGCCGTTCCGCTACCTGCTCAAGCCCAAGGCCGGTGGCATCGCCTTCGTCCTGGATGCCATGGGCGAACAACTGGAATCGATCGTCAACGTGACCATCCACTACCCCGAGGGCATTCCGGATTTCTGGACGCTGCTCAGCGGGCAGATCGGCGAAGTGGTGGTGCGCCTGCAGGAGCTGAAGATTCCCGCGGCCTTCATCGGCAAGAGCTACGACCAGGACGCGACCTACCGCCTGGAGTTCCAGCAGTGGGTCAACGCGCTCTGGGAGGAAAAGGACGAAGAACTGGGGCGACTGCACCAGCAGTTCGCCCCGGCAACACGCTAACCCGGCCTATTTGCTGATGCTGTGCGGCAGGTCGCGCCAGTCGATCTGCAGCGGGAACTCCTGGGCGCGGTCGACCGGCAAGCCCGGCGCCACCAGGAAACCCTGCATGATGTGGCACTGGTGGTCGATCAGCCAGTCGCGTTGGGCGATGGTTTCCACGCCCTCGGCGATCACCTCGAGGCCGAGCTCGCGCCCCAGGTTGATGATGGTGCTGACCACCGCGGCGTCCTTCGGCGAGTCGAGCATGTTGGAGATGAAGAGTCGGTCGATCTTCAGCGTATCCAGCTCGAAGTGGCGCAGGTAGGCGAGCGACGAGTAGCCAGTGCCGAAGTCGTCGATGGCGATCTTCACGCCCAGCAGGCGCAACTGGCGCAGCTGTTCGCGGGTGTTCTCCAGATCGGCCATCAGCGCGCCTTCGGTCACCTCCACCTCGACCTGCGCCGGGTTCAGCCCCTCCTCCTCGATCACCCGGCGAAGGTCGTCCACCAGCTGTGGCATGCCGAACTGCACCGGGCTGACGTTGAGGCTGACCACCAGCCCATGGCTGAAGCTCGGCCAGGTCCGGCATTGCGACACGCCCTGGCGGAAGATCCAGCCGCCCAGGCGATTGATCAGCCGAGTTTCCTCCAGCAGCGGGATGAACACGCCGGGAGACACGCTGCCGGCGACCCGGTGCTGCCAGCGCAGCAACGCCTCGAAGCCGCGCAGGCGACCCGTATCGAGGTAGATCTGCGGCTGGTAGACCAGGGCGAACTCGTTCTGCTCGATGGCCACCCGCAGGCTTTCCTCGAGCATCAGCCGCGAACGCGCGCGGCCGTTCATTTCCGGTGAGAAGAAGCGGTACTGCTGACGCCCCGCGCGCTTGGCCTCGTACATCGCCATGTCCGCCGCACGCAGTATGGCGTCCACACTGCGCCCGCTGTCCGGGAAGCAGGCGATGCCGATGCTGGCGCCCAGGGTGACCTCCATGCCGTCGACCTTGTAGCGGATCGAGATGGCCTCGATCAGCTTCTCGGCGACCCGCGCGGCGTCCTCGGGGTGATCGAGGGAATCGAGCAAGGCGGTGAATTCGTCGCCGCCCATGCGCGCGAGGATGTCGTAGGGGCGCAGGCATTTCTGCAACTGGTCGGCGACGCGCTTGAGCACTTCGTCGCCCGCCGCATGTCCGAGGGAGTCGTTGATGCGTTTGAAACCGTCGAGGTCGAGGTAGAGCACCGCCAGGTACTTGCCGTTGCGGTCGTTGCGCGCCAGCGCCGCTTCCAGCGCCTGGTCGAAGCCGCGCCGGTTGGGCAGCGAGGTCAGCGCATCGGTGACTGCCTGGGATTCGAGCTGCGCGTGCAGGCTGTGCACCACCGACATGTCGAGAACGATCACCACCATCGAGCGCTGCTGGCGCGACAGCGGCGAGCAGGACAAGGCGACCGGCAACAGCCCGTCGTTGACGATACGCAGAAAGGCATCGTGGAGCCGGTAGACCATGCCGCGACGCCAGTGCTCGTAGATCTGCGACTCCTTCCAGTTGCCGTCCTGCAGCGTGGTGGTCTCGATGTGATCGAGCAGCCGCGTGCCCTGCAACTGGCTCACCTGGCAATGCAGCATCTGCGCGATGGCCGAGTTGGCGAAGTCGATCATGCCTTCATCGTTCACCACCAGGATGCCTTCGGCGGCGTTCTCCAGCACCGAGGCGTTGAACGCGCGCTCGCTTTCCAGCTGTTGCGTGAGCAGCTGCAGGTCGCGGCGACTGCGTTCGTGGTCCAGCAGCGAACTGACCTTGTGGCGCAGCACCTGGGGGTTGAAGGGCTTGTGGATGAAGTCAACGGCGCCGGTGGCGTAGCCGCGCATCACCGATTCGGAGGTGTGGTCCACCGCGGAGATGAAGATGATCGGGGTGAAGCGCGTGCGCGAATTGCCGCGCATCAGCCGGGCGACCTCGAAGCCGTCCATTTCCGGCATCCGCACGTCCAGCAGCACCAGGCCGACGTCATCCTCCAGCAGGCATTGCAGCGCCTCGACGCCGGAAATGGCGGTACGCACATTCCAGTCGCCGTTCTGCAGCAGTGCCTTCATGGCTATCAGGTTGGCTTCGCGATCATCGACCACCAGCAGCGTCTGCGCTGCTGCGAAAGGAACCTTAGCGTGTGCCGAAGCCATTCTTCACTCCTTTGAAGACAAGGATTTACCAGTCGGCAGTCGATTTGGGCAAAGGGCGTGAACGGAGAACCAGGATCGTTGGCACATGAGGCACACCTGTAATCGAACTGCACTTTAGTTATCGGCGGTCGCGCTGACCGCACTTCTGAGGATAGCCGCTATTGTCTGACACGACCGCCCCGTCGACCGTTCCCCCGAGGCGGTCGACGGGCGGCGACTGGCCATCACTGTTGCGTGGCTATGGGACGCAGGTTCACTTCGACACGGCGGTTTTGCGCACGGCCGCTGTCCGTCGCGTTGCTCGCCACGGGCTGGTCCGGCCCGGCACCACGCGTGGTCAGGCGGACCGCAGAGACGCCCTGGGCGGTCAGGTAGTCGGCGACGCTCTGCGCCCGTCGCTGCGAGAGGCTCATGTTGTAGGCATGCGAGCCGGTGCTGTCGGTATGGCCAACGATCTCGATGTTGTTCTGCTCGTACTGCTTGAACGAGGTCGCCAGGTTGTTCAGCGGTGCGTAGAAGGCGCTGACGATCTCGGCCGAATCGGTGGCGAAGGTGATCGCGCCCGGCATGATCAGCTTGATGTCGTCGCCCTGGCGCTGCACTTCCACGCCGGTGCCTTCCATGCTGCGGCGCAGTTCGGCTTCCTGGCGATCGGCGTAATAGCCGTAGCCGGCGCCTGCCGCGCCGGCCACTGCGGCACCGATCAGCGCGCCCTTGCCGCGGTGGTTGTGATCGATGGCGGCACCCGCCACCGCACCGGCCAGCGCGCCGAGGCCGCCGTACTTGGCGGTGTGATTGCTGCCGCCCGCGGAACCCTGGTTGTCGTAGGGGTTGGGCGAGGCGCAGCCGGCCATCAGGGCCAGAACTGTCGCACCGATTAACAGGCGGGGAACTTCGAACATGATTGCTCCTTCTTTACAGAACCAGGCCGGTTAGAGAGCCAGCCCCAGTGGAAATTCCCCCAGGGGACATCCCGAGGAGGATGCAACACGATGCCCATGACTACCGAGTATACAAATGTCGAGCCGACGCGCCGGGAGGTCGACGCCCTTCACGGAGCGACACTGATCGAGTTCGGCACCGGCTGGTGCGGTCACTGCCGCGCCGCCCAGCCCCTGCTCGCCGACGCCTTCACCGCGCACCCCGGCGTACGCCACCTGAAGATCGAGGATGGCCAGGGCCGGCGCCTGGGTCGCTCGTTCAAGGTCAAGCTGTGGCCGACGCTGGTGTTCCTGCAGGACGGCGAGGAAGTCGCACGGCTGGTGCGCCCGACCGAGGCCGAGGAGATCGAGCGCGCGCTGACGCGCATCGAAGGCTGACTCAGCGCGGCGAGCGGTAGCTGCCTGGCGTGCGCCCTGTCCAGTTGCGGAAGGCGCGGCGAAAGTTGGACGGGTCGCTGAACCCCAGCAGGACGGCGATCTCCTGCAACGGCAATTGCGTGGTGGTCAGGTATTGCAGCGCGAGACGCCTGCGCACGTCGTCGAGTACCGCCTGGTAGCGCGTTCCGCTGGCCGCGAGATGACGGCGCAGGCTGCGTCCGCTGATGTGCAGGGCCTTCGCGGCGCTTTCCAGATCGGGAAATTCGCCGGGGCGCGCCAGCAGCAGGCGCCGCAGGCGGGTCAGCAGCCCCTCGCCCAGATCCAGCGTCGCCAGCAGAGCCTCGCATTGCTCCTGACACATGCGCAGCGCCGCCGGGTTGGCCAGCGCCATCGGCCGTTGCAGGTAGTGCAGCGGCAGCCTCAGGCAATGCTCGGCCTGGGCAAACGCCACGTCGGCGCCACCGAACGCCGGGGCATAGCGTGCGGCGTAGTCCGGCGCGGCGTGGGCGAACCCGACCTGGACGCCCTGCGGCGGCTCTCCCAGCAGGAAACAGGCGATGCGATACAGACTGCTCAGCAGGCTTTCCGCGGCGAATCGCGCCAGGCCCGTCAGCGGCACGCCCTCGACGGCACTCAGCACCAGGTAGTCGCCCTCCTCGCGCACCTCCAGGTCGAAGGCCAGACCCAGCACCCGGTAATAGCGCAGGGCGAACTGGATCGCCGTGCCCAGGTCGGCGCTGGCCAGCACCGCATAGCCGAGGATGCCGTGGCTGGACAGGTTCAGCCGCTGCCCGAACAGCAGCCCCAGCGCCGGCTCGTCGCACAGCTGCAACGCGGTGCTGGCCAGGCGGTAGAAATCGGCGAAGCCCAGCCTCCCGCTGACGCTGGCGAGCGCTTCGGCACGCAGCCCGGCGACCGTCAGCAGGTGATCGCGCGGCACGCCCCGTTCAGCCGCGAGATCCAGCAGCGCTTCGGCATAGGCCAGGGGCAACTGGTCGCTGCCCGCATCGAGGGAGCGGCGCAGCGTCATGGGCGCCCCCTGGCCGGATATGACCGCTCGATTGGCAGGTAGCGACCTGTGCGCCACGCGCGCGCCTGGCGATAGTGAAGGCCCATCCCGTTCCAGGAGTACCAATCATGGCCAGCAGCACGCCGGAAGGACTGCAGATTCGCCCGCGGCACCTCGACTTCGACCTGCCCGACCCGTTGCCGCGCCACTGGCACGGTGGCGATGCGTTCAAGAGTCACCTGTTCGACGCCATGTCCGTGCTGTTTCCCGATGGCGAACGTTTCTTCATCGATTCGGTGAGGCAGTTTCGCGACCAGATCACCGATCCGACGCTGAAGGAACAGATTCGCGGCTTCATCGGCCAGGAAGGTCATCACAGCCGCGAACACCTGCAGTACAGCCAGCGCCTGCGCGAACTGGGCTACGCCATCGAGCCGATCGAACGGCGTGCCCGCGGGCGCATTCGCTATGCGCAGAAACGCCTTTCGCCGCAGCGCCAGCTGACAGCCACCGCGGCCCTGGAGCACATCACCGCGATCATGGCGGACCAGGTGCTGCGCGAACCCGAGTGCCTGCGCGGCGCCGAGGCGAACATGGCACGGCTGTGGCGCTGGCACGCGCTGGAGGAAACCGAGCACAAGGCAGTGGCGTTCGACGTCTACCAGCAGGTCTGCGGCAGCCGCCAGCTGCTGCGCCGGGCGATGCGGCTGGCCACGCTGTTCTTCGTGCTCGACACCACCCGCGGTCTGGTGCACATGCTCAGCCGCGACGGCCTGCTGTGGAACTGGCGGGTATGGCGCGACGGCCTGCAATGGATGTGGGGCAGGAACGGCGTGTTCAGGCCGCTGCTGCGCACCTACCGGGACTTCTTCGATAGTGGCTTCCACCCCTGGCAGCACGACAACCTCGAACTGCTGCAGCGGGTCCAGGAAGAATTCGATCCGCAACCTCACGCCGCCTGATCCCCCGGCCCTCATCCGCGCAGGAAGCGCAGTGCGTCCATCGCACTGCGCTCGGGCACTTCCTCCATGGGAATGTGCCCGACGCCTTCGTAGGTGATCACCTGCAACCCTGGCAGGTAGCGGCGCCAGAGGTCGACGTGGCGCGGTGAAATCCAGCGATCGCTTTCGCCCCACATCAGCAGCGTCGGCGCGGCGATCCCCGCCACCCGCGCCGGCGTGTCTTGCAGGTCGTCGCGGTTCACCTGCAGCAGCAGGCGGAAGATCTCCACCATCGCGCGCCGGTTGCCGGGGCGCCGGGTCAGGTCGTAATAGCGATCGACCACACCGGGCGCGATGCGCTCGGGGTCGCCGTAGACTTCCTTGATGCCCTGTGCGATCAGCGCGCGCGGCATCCACAGCGGAATCGTCAGGTGGGCGCCGGGCAGCGCGGCGGAGGCGATCATCCACGGGACCTTCTTCATCGGGTAGCCGGCGCTGTCGATCAGCAGCAGCTTGTTCACCCGTTGCGGCGCCTGCAGGGCGAAGTTCCAGGCGACGTGACCGCCGAGCGAATTGCCGGCGATATGTGCGCGGCGGATGCCCAGGTGGTCCAGCAGCAGGCCGAGCACGCGCACCAGCCGCTCGGCGGAATAGCCACCGTCGCGGGGCGCACCGGTGAGGCCGAACCCGGGCAGGTCGAAGCGGACCAGGCGGTAGTGCGGAGCGAGCTCGGCGACCCAGCCGTCCCAGGTATGCAGCGAGGACACCACGCCGTGGATCAGCACCAGGACCGGCTTGTCGCGGCTGCCTTCGTCGCGGTAATGCACCTCGAAGCCGTCCAGCGCGACGAACCTCGAGCCGCTTTCCGTGCTGGCATAGCGGGCTTTCAGACGCTCCAGCGACAAGGCGCCGAAACCCAGGCGGGACAAACCGGAGGCTACCGGAGGCAGCAGTGAGTAGGCGGACGCAGGCATGGCAGTTCCCTCTTGGCAGGCTCCATCACAGCACGCAGCACCGCGCAACTGTGCCCAACTTTGGTTCGGCAGGTCGCCGCCGGGCAGGCACGATGGGGCGTTACGAAAACGGACGCGCGGATCAGCTCAGCAGGCCGAGCGTCTTCGCCTGGGCCACGGCCTGGGTGCGCCGCTCCACGCCGAGCTTGGCGTTGATGTGGCGGGCGTGGGTCTTCACGGTGTGCAGCGAGATGAACAGCTGGTCGCTGATCTCCTGATTGGAGCAGCCCTGGGCGATCAGCTGGAGCACCGCCAGCTCGCGCGAGCTGAGCGCGTCGGCGAGCGCCGTCGCCACGCTGGCCACGGCTTCGCTGGGCGCCGGAATGGCCGCAGAAATCGCCCCGCGAATCGGGCAGCCCGGCCGCTCGCGGAGCCGTTCGCGAAGCCATTCCGGCCGCTGCACGAACAGTTCATTGAAGGGCAGCAAGGCGCCGCCCGCCGCACCGGCCAGGCTTTCGCCGAACTGCTGGCGTGCCTCGCCCTCACGGCCGCCGGCGAGCATCAGCAGGGTCAGTTGCACCTGGGCGATCACCGCCACCAGTTGCCCGCCCTCGGTCTGCGCGCGGGTGCACAGCGCGCGCAAGCGGCGTTCGGCGGCCTGCATCTGGCCCTGGTGACGCTCCAGGGCCGCGCATTGCAGCTCGATGAACAGCGGCAACTGCGGATGACACTCGGGGGCCGCGGCCGGCTGCTCGCCGCCGTAGGTTTCCGCCAGGCGTTCGAGCCAGGATTGCGCCAGCTCCAGTTGCCCCTGGGCCAGCCACAGCTCGCACTTCACCAGGGTGATCATCGCCAGGTAGTACACCGGCGGAATGTCCCAGATGTGCATCAGCCGCTCGGCCTCGGCCAACTGGACGAAGGCCTCCGGGAGGTTGCCGTTGCGTCCTTCCAGGGTGGCCAGCACGCAATAGCCGATCAGCACGCTGACGTCGCGGCAGGCGCGCGCCTCGCCGATGCCGCCGACCAGCCGCGTGCGCGCCTGTTGCGGCTGCAGCTCCAGCGAGAGCAGGTGACCCTCGTAGATCGTCAGCCGCGCGCGCACCGCGTACAGCCGTTGCGCCGGCAGCCCGTGCAGACGTTGCAGGCCCTGGCGCACTTCATCCAGCGCGCGGACCACTTCCCCCCGCGCCTGCAGGATGCGCGCACGGTCGTAATGCGCCAGCGCCTCGAACAGCGGGTTGCCCACGCGCTGGGCGATTTCCAGCGCCTCGCGATTGAGCCCGCGCGCGCGCCACAGGTCGCCCTTGACCACGGCGATGTTGGCCAGCGTCGACAGGCACATCAGGCGCTGTCCGTAACGTTGCTGCGGTAGCCCGCCGACCGCCTCGCTGCAATAGCGCTCGGCCAGCGCGATGTCGCCCCGGCCGCGCGCGATCACGCCTTTGAGCGCCTGCCATTGAGCCAGCAGCCCACGCTGGCTGGGCGCATCCGGCGCGGGCAGAAAGCGCGACAGGTTGTCGGCCAATTCCTCCGCCGCGTCCAGTTGGCAGGCCAGCGCCAGCGCCCAGCCATACAGCAGGATCAGCCGCGAGGTACTCACCAGCAGGCTGTCCGGCAGGTCCATCTTCCAGCGCAGCAGCATGGCGACGTTCTGCTCGGCGAGCAGCCGCTCCTCGGAAAGGTTCTGCACCAGGTTCGCCGCAACGTCCGGCTGGCCGGCGCGCAGCGCCTGCTCCACCGCTTCGTCGAGCATGCCCTGGGCGTTGAACCAGCGGCAGGCGCGCAGGTGCAGGCCGGTCTGCGGCACATGAGTGGTCGCCTGCTGCACCCGCAGCAGGTCGGAGAACAGGTGGTGGTAGCGGAACCAGTGGCCGTTTTCGTCCAGCGGCACGAGGAACACCTGGTGCGCCTGCAGGTGCTGGAGGATCGCGGCGCTGTCATGGCTTTCGCGCACCGCATCGCACAGCTCGGCGCAGAAGCGGTCCAGGCAGGCCGTCTCGTAGAGGAACGCCTGCACCTCCGCCGGCTGGCGCTCGATCACCTCTTCCAGCAGGTAATCGCGGATCAGGCTGTCGGCACCGTGCGGCCCCTGGCCGAGGTCCCTTGGCCCGCTGGCGTCCTGGCTGGCGAGCAGCCACAGACGCAGCCCGGCGACCCAGCCCTCGCTGCGCTGCAGCAGGTTCTCCAGCACGACACCGTCGATGCGTGCGCCCTGGCTGCCCAGCAACGCGGCCGTTTCCTCGGCGGTCAGGCGCAGGTCCTGTTCGTTCAGTTCGAGCAACTGGCGCGACAGGCGCAGGCGCGCCAGGTGCCAGTCCGGACGCTGGCGGCTGGTGACCAGCAGCAGCAGCCCCGCGGGCTGATGGTTGAGCAGGAACTGCAGGCAGCGATCGAGCACCGCGCCCTTCGCCAGGTGATAGTCGTCCAGCGCCAGCAACACCGGCCGCGCCGGATCGAGACGCTCGGCCAGCTCGTCGAGCAGACCGTCGAGGCATTGCTCGAAGGCGAACGGCTGGTGCCGCTGGCGCGTCTTCAGCAGGGTCAGGGCCTCGTCGCCGAGCGCGGGAAAGAACTGCCGCAGCCCTTCGATCATCCGTTCGAGGAAACGGCCCGGATCGCTGTCGCGGCGACTCAGCGCCAGCCACAGGCTGCGCCATTCGCGCGGCAACTCCTGGCAGAACTCGATCGCCAGCGAACTCTTGCCGAACCCGGCCGGCGCGCTGACCAGCAGCAGGCGGCCACCCAGACCTTGGCTCAGGCGCTGGCACAGCCGCGGGCGCGGCACGTAGCCGGCCGGCAACGGCGGACGAAAGAAACGGCCTTCGGTCGGAGCGCAGGAGTCGGTGCCGGGCAGAATGGGCGTTTGAAGGACAGTCATCGCGGGCGAAGCGCTATCTCGAATAATTGTGCATGCAGACTAGCCCCTTGCACCGGGCATTTGAAGCGGCCGGATAAATCGCGCAAAAGAAAAAAGCCGGCCCAGGGGCCGGCTTCATCGTCCACGCCCGCGCTTAGCGAACGCCCGCCTGGCGCAGAGCCGCCGGGGTGAAGTCGCTTTCCGACGCCGAGTAGCTGAAGTCGTAGGACTGCTTCTCCTCGTTCTTCATGCCCAGCGCCAGGTAGCGGCCGGACTGCAGGTCGTACAGGGTTTCCAGGGTGTACCAGGGCACCTGCACGTTGTAGTAGTACTGCGAGTGCGCCTCGGCGACACGCCACAGGCTGTCGCGACCATCGTAGTGGTCGATCACCGCGGCTTGCCAGGTGTCTTCGTCGATGAAGAAGTCACGCTTGGCATAGATGTGGCGCTCGCCCGATTTCAGGGTGGCGGTCACGTGCCATACGCGGTGCAGCTCGTAGCGGGTCAGGTCCTGGTTGATGTGGCCGGCCTTGAGGATGTCGGCGTATTTCAGCTCGGGCGAGTCCAGCTTGTAGCTGTTGTAGGGGATGTACAGCTCCTGCTTGCCGACGAGTTTCCAGTCGTAGCGATCCGGCGCACCGTTGAACATGTCGAGGTTGTCGGAGGTACGCAGGCCATCCGCGGCGGTACCCGGACCGTCGTAGGAAACCTGCGGTGCACGCCGCACCCGGCGCTGGCCGGCGTTGTACAGCCAGGCCAGACGCGGCTCCTTCACCTGGTCGAGGGTTTCGTGCACCAGCAGCACGTTGCCGGCCAGACGCGACGGCGCGGTCACACGCTGCTTGAAGTAGAACAGCACGTTGCTCGGCTTGCTGGCGTCGTAATCCTTGAGCTGATCGCGGAAGACGAACTCGTCCTGGAAGTAGACCAGCGAGTAGGAGCCGTTCGGCTGCGGCGTGGCCTGGGTCACCAGACGACGGACGCTGCCGCCGCGGTAGCGGGTGATGTGGTTCCAGATGACTTCCAGACCGTTCTGCGGAATCGGGAAGGGGTTGGCGGTCTGGAAGTTCTCCAGGCCGTTGCCGCCCTGCACCAGGTTGGTCTTGGTGGCATTCGCCTTGGTCGCCGCCAGCACCTTCTCGGGCAGGGTCGCGCTGCGGTGGGTCGGGTAGACCGGCATCTTGAAGGTGTCGGGGTAACGCTTGAACATCGCCAGCTGGCCGGGGCTGAGCTTGGCCTTGTACTGCTCGACGTTCTGCGCGGTGATGGTGAACAGCGGCTTCTCGGCGCTGAACGGATCGGCGAGGAAGCCCTTGCCGTCCACGGCGCCGGCGTTGGTCGGCAGGCCACCGGTCCAGGCCGGGATCGATCCATCAGCGTTGCCGGCGCGCTCGGCGCCCACCGGTGTCAGCGTGGTATCCAGCTTCGCCGCCTCGTCGGCAGACACCGCCGCCATCACGCTGGTAGCCAGCAGCGACAACGCCAGGACGCCGGTTTGCAGGAGGTTTCTAGTCGTTTTCATTGTTATGTACATCCTCTTCTTATTCTGTCGCTTAGAAGTTCATGCCAACGCTGAGCGAAACGAAGTCGCGGTCAGTCTGGGTGTTGTAGTCGCCACCGAAGAAGTTGGTGTAAGCCAGGCTGGCGGTATAGGTGTTCTGGTAGTCGGCATCGACCCCAAGGCTGACAGCCTTGCGGCCTTCCTCGAAGTTGCCGCCAGGACCTGGGGAGTAGCCCTTCACGTCATGCGACCAGGCCACATTGGGACGCAGGTTCACGCCCGCGAAGACATCGTTGTAGTCCCAGATGGCGCGAGCACGGTAGCCCCAGGACGTACGGGTGGTGAAGCCGTCATCGTTACAGTTCTGCTTCGCCACGGCGCCGTTGCCCGCGCCTGCCTGGGTCGACGCATTGAGCGCCTGGCAGGTATTCACAGGACCGGTGAACGGCAGCTCGCCTGGGCCGAAAACAGGGTCGCGTCCGTAGCGAACGTCGGAAGAACTCTCCAGGCCGCCCACATAGGTCACGCCAACCTCACCCACCAGGGTCAAACGCTCCGCACCCATGACCTGGTCGAAGAAGTGAGTCAACGTCGTTTGGAACTGGCTGATCTCCTTACGCCGATAGCCGTGCAGGTCCTCGCCCGGCACGCCGGTGAGCAGCGAGGCGTTGCCATAGGCCGCGAACGCAGGACTCAGTGCAGCCAATGGCCCGACGCCCGCATAGAGGATATCGGTGGTATTGAGCTGCACAGGGGCGTTGGGGCGATAGCTGAATTCGCCGCTCCACGCCGTCCCTGTGGGCAGAGTGGTGGAGAAGCTCAACCCAAACAGGCGGATGTCTTCCGGATACTCGATGAAGTAGCTGGAGTTACCGGCCACGATCAGCGGAGCCAAAGCACCGGCACCCGCAGCCGCCGGGAACACAGCTGCCGGAGCTCCGGTGGCGCTGAAAATCGGCGCACGGCTGTGGTAGTTTATGTAATAAGCGCCGAACTCGGTGTCCAGCGCAGTGGAGAACCAGCGCATCGCGACGCCGAACTGGCCGGAATCACGGGCATCACGATCACCCGCGCGACGAACCAGAACGCCCTCCTCGTTGATATCGACGCCACTCGCCTGCAGCGTGGGAAGCGCAACGCCGGGAATCGAGCGCGAGCTGTTCAGCAGGCGCAGGTTATCGCCGCAGCCATCGGCCACCACGTCGGGTTGCGAGAAGAAGGTGCCGCAGTTGTCGACTACAGTCTGATCCCACTCCAGTTGGTAGAAGGCTTCCATCGACAGGTTATCGGTCAGGCTCTGCGAGACGTAGAACATGTTGACCGGAATGAGGCCTTCCTTGACCTCTGCACCCGGACGGCGGAAGGCGGCAACGTCGATTGGGTTGATCGAGTTGATACTGTTCTGGATGAAGGTGCTTTCACCCCAGCTGACCACCTGCTTGCCCAGGCGCACCGTGCCGGGCAGATCGGCGATGTTGTAGTTGTGGTAGATGAAGGCATCGAGGATCTGGCCGCCGGAGGACTGTGCGCCTTCCTTGCGGTTGGAGTCGCTGATGTTCTTGAACTCGCGGTTCTCGTCCTTCAGCTCGAAGTCGTACCAGTACTTGCCGCGCACGAACACGCCGGTGTCGCCGTACTTGAGTTCGAGGTCGTGGATGCCCTTGAAGATCTTCGAGAAGGTCTCGCCGCGCTTGAAGTTCAGGTGGCTGTCGTCGGAGGTCTGCGACAGGCCACGACCGCCGTTGTTGACACCGATGAGATCGGAGTCGGGCTTGGCCGTGGACCAGCTCGCGCCCACCGAGAGGGACGAGTCGAACTGGCCTTCGATTTCACCGATGTTGAACGAGACGCCGAATGCAGGAGCGGCGATTGTGGAAGCGAGGCTCACGGCCAGGGGCAGTTTGGCCAGACGCCAGGTCTGTTTGATCTTTTGCATCGACGCTACTCCATTGTGTTTTTTGTTATGGATGGTGCGGAGTGACTATAGCCAGCGGGTAGTACTGCTTGATCCCTCGAAAGTGTGATTTGCAGGACCCTCCACCTCCCCGTCTCGCCCGTTTTCAACGGGTTCCCGCGAGCGGAGTGATGTCGAAGAGCAATTACCAAGCCAAACGCTTGTTTGACTGATCGGTCACGTTGCTACACTTGGCTACATGGTGCTTACAAGGTCGACAGAAACTCGCTTCCGGCCGCCTGCCAGGTGGCGATGTCCAGGCGGATGCGCTTCTTGTCCAGCTTCCCCACACTGGTCTTGGGAATATCGGTAACAAGGCCGATCTGCGACGGAATCGCCCACTTGTTGATGTGCCCCTGCTCTACGAAAGGCTTGAGGTGGTCCTTGACCGTCCGTGCGTCGAGCACGTGCCCTTCATAGACGACGATGAGCGCGAACGGGCGCTCGCCCCACTGCGGATCGGGCACGCCGACCACCGCCACTTCGCGTACTGCGGGATCGCGGCTGATCAGATCCTCAAGGGTCAGCGAGGAAATCCACTCGCCACCGGTCTTGATCACGTCCTTGATGCGGTCGCGGATGTCGATCACGCCCATGCCGTCCACGGTCGCCACGTCGCCGGTATGCATCCAGCCGCCTTCCCACAACTCCTCGCTCTTCTCCGGCTCGTTGAAGTAGCCCTGCGTCAGCCAGGGCGCGCGCAGCACCAGTTCGCCCTGGGATTCGCCATCGGCGGGGAGGAAACGCCCGTCGCCATCGACCAATGCGGCCTCGACCAAGGGCACCGGAACGCCCGCCTTGATCCGGTAGGTGATGCGCTCATCCTCGTTGCCGGCGCGCAGCTCTTCGTTGAGGTGGGCGCAGGAGATCAGCGGGCAGGTCTCGGACATGCCGTAGGCCGCGGTGAGCTGGATGCCACGCGACTTGGCGGTGTCATAGAGCGCGCGGGTCAGCGCGCTGCCGCCGATGATGATCTTCCAGCCGGCGAAATCCACCCCCTTCGCCGCACGGGCATTGAGCACCATCTGCAGGATGGTCGGCACGCAGTGGGAGAAGGTCACCTTCTCGCGCTTCCACAACTCGACCAGCAGTTCCGGGTCGTAGCGCCCGGGATACACCTGCTTCACCCCGAGCATGGTCGCCACGTAGGGCACGCCCCAGGCATGCACGTGGAACATCGGCGTGATCGGCATGTAGACGTCGTCGGTGCCCATCAGACGGATGCTGTCCAGCGCGCCGATGGTGGAAGCCAGCGCGAGGGTGTGCAGCACCAGTTGCCGGTGACTGAAATAGACCCCCTTGGGATTGCCCGTGGTGCCGGTGGTGTAGAACGTCGTGGCCACCGAGTTCTCGTCGAAGTCCGGGAAGTCGTAGTGCGGCGACGCCTGTGCGAGCAGGCTTTCGTACTCGCCGACCAGCTCGGGCAGGTCGGCGTCCTGCGCTTCGCCATCGGTGAGCAGCAGCGTGCGCTGCACCGTGGTCAGCTGCGCGGCGATGCCCTGGTAGAGCGGCACGAACTCGGCGTTGACGAGTACGAAGCGGTCCTCGGCGTGGTTCATGGTGTAGAGGATCTGCTCGGCGGACAGGCGAATGTTGATGGTGTGCAGCACCGCCCCGATCATCGGGATGGCGAACATGCATTCCAGATAGCGATGGCTGTCCCAGTCCATCACCGCCACGGTATCGCCCGCCTTCACGCCCGCCGCGCCGAGCACGTTGGCCAGGCGCGCGACGCGCTCGTTGAAGGTGGCATAGCTGTAGCGCAGCTTGTCGCGATAGACGATCTCGCGGGTTTTCTCGTAGCGGCTGCCGGACAGCAGCAGGCTCTTGATCAGCAAGGGATAGGCGTGCGCGTTCTGCGCCGGAGGGATGATACGGGTCTGCAACATGAGGCACCTGTTCGCGAGCTTTGTTGTTATGCCGCGCACTCTAGGGGGGCGATGCGCCGAGCAAATCAGTCAAAAGAATGATTTCCGGCGCCCGGCAGGGACGAAAAAACGGCGCCTCTGCACGGTTCACCCCGCCGCTCGGGCGCGGCCGGTGCATCCGCCGGTGCGGCGACGGCCATTCGGGTTTTCAGCTCTGGTAGGCTGGGCGTCTTTGTCCTCCCACTCCAAGAAGAAGGTACAGCTGATGCAAAACAGCAGCGCCGTGTTCCTCGACTACACTTCCCTCGACCTGGGCGACCTCGACCTTGCACCGCTGCGCCAGGTTTTCGCCGAGCTGACCCTGCACGAGAAAACCACGCCCGCGCAGGTGATCGAACGCCTCCAGGGCCACAGCGTGGCGATCAGCAACAAGGTACCGCTGGATGCCGCCACCTTCGCGGCTTGCCCCGATCTCAAGCTGATTCTGGTCTCCGCCACCGGCACCAACAACATCGACCTGGCCGCCGCCCGCGCGCACGGCGTTACCGTGTGCAACTGCCAGGGTTACGGCACGCCGTCGGTGGCGCAGCACACCCTGCTGCTGCTGCTCGCCCTGGCGACCCGCCTGCAGGATTACCAGGCCGCCGTGCGCGCCGGGCGCTGGCAGCAGTCGGAGCAGTTCTGCCTGCTGGATTTTCCGATCGTCGAACTGGCCGGCAAGACCCTCGGCCTGCTCGGTCATGGCGAACTCGGCAGCGCCGTCGCCCGCCTCGCCGAAGCCTTCGGCATGCGCGTGCTGATCGGCCAGTTGCCTGGGCGCCCGGTGCGCGACGGTCGCCTGCCGCTGGATGAACTGCTGCCGCAGATCGACGCGCTGACTCTGCACTGCCCACTGACCGAACAGACCCGCGACCTGATCGGTGCCGAGCAGATCGCCCTGATGAAACCGGGCGCCTTCCTCGTCAACACCGGACGCGGCGGCCTGGTCAACGAGCCGGCCCTCGCCGCCGCGCTGCGCAGCGGCCATCTCGGCGGCGCCGCCACCGACGTGCTCACCGTGGAACCGCCGAAGAACGGCAACCCGCTGCTCGATGCGGACATTCCCCGGCTGATCGTCACCCCGCACAGCGCCTGGGGCAGCCGCGAAGCCCGCCAGCGCATCGTCGGCCAACTGGCGGAAAGCGCCGAGGCGTTCTTCAAGGGCGCCGCCGTGCGCGTGGTCGGCTAAGCTAGCCGCTTTTTTCGCCGGGGGACGCATGGATCCGCGAAGTGAAGTACTGCTGCGCCAGGCCGAGCTGTTCGGCGGGCGCGTGCTGTTGGCCGGTCTTCCGGCCGACGACCTGCTCGGCTCGCTGCCGGCCGCCAGCGGGTGGAGCTGGCACGCCGGCGACCAGGCTGCGCTCGAGGCCCGCTTTGCCGGGCGCAGCCACTTCGGCGTCGAAGCGCCGACGGCGGGCTTCGACAGCGCCGTGCTGTTCCTGCCGAAATCCCGCGAGCTCGCCGACTACCTGCTGCAGGCGCTGGCCGCCCGCCTGCCGGGCGCCGCGCTGTACCTCGTCGGCGAGAAGCGCGGTGGCATCGAGCGCGCCGGCAAACAGCAACTGGCCGCCTACGGCAAGCCGCGCAAGCTGGACAGCGCCCGGCATTGCCAGCTGTGGCAGGTAAGCGTGGAAACCCCGCCGCCCGCGCCGGACCTGAACGCGCTGGCGCAGACCTTCAGCCTGCCGCTGGCGGACGGCCCGCTGCAGGTGGTCAGCCTGCCGGGCGTGTTCAGCCACGGTCGCCTGGATCGCGGCAGCGCCCTGCTGCTGCAGCATCTGGACGGCCTGCCGAGCGGTCCGCTGCTGGATTTCGGCTGCGGCGCCGGCGTGATCGGTGCCACGCTGAAACGGCGCTATCCGGACAGCGCGGTGACGCTGCTGGACGTCGATGCCTTCGCCGTCGCCAGCAGCCGGCTGACGCTAGCGGCGAACGGGCTGGACGCCGAGGTGATCGCCGGTGACGGCATTCGCTGCGCACCTCGCGAACTGGCCGCGATCATCAGCAACCCGCCCTTCCACCAGGGCGTGCACACCGACTACCAGGCCACCGAAACCCTGCTGCGCGAGGCGGCCAGCCACCTGCTCGGCAAGGGCCAGATGCGCCTCGTGGCGAACAGCTTCCTGCGCTATGCGCCGCTGATCGAGCAGCACCTGGGCGCCTGTCGCACGCTGGCCGAAGACGATGGATTCCGCGTGTATCAGGCCAACCGCGGCTAACCTGGCGTGCGCCGCGCGCGGCGCCGTGGGCAAATGGCCATCCGCCCGCCGGAACAGGCGCGCCCGGTGCTTGCCCGGACGGCAACGCTTGGGCACAATGCGCCCCGTCCTAGGGGAGTAGTCTCCCGCGAGCCTCGGCTCGCCCGGCACGCATCAACATGCTTGGTCCACAGACCATGGTGCGTGCGACCCGGAATCCAGCCGCCCGGCTGCGCTTCCAGGTTCGACAAGACCTATGACACGTACACCTTACCCGGGGCGGGAAGGCGGTGCGTGTCATGGTGAATTTGTCGACCCGCCCCTCAGGAAGCTACTTTGCTGGAATCCCTGTTCGTCCCCACCCTGATCGTTGCGCTGGCTGAAATCGGCGACAAGACGCAGTTGCTCGCCTTGCTGCTCGCGGCACGTTTCCGACGCCCCTGGCCGATCATCTGGGGCATGGTGGCGGCCACCCTGGCCAACCACTTCGTCGCCGGCTACGTCGGCAACCTGGTCGCCGGGCTCTTCTCCCCCGCGGTGCTGCACACCATCCTCGCGCTGTCCTTCGCCGCGGTGGCGGTGTGGACGCTGATCCCCGACAAGCTGGACGACGACGAAGACTCCAAGCTCAAGCGCTACGGGCCGTTCCTGACCACGCTGATCGCCTTCTTCCTCGCCGAGATGGGCGACAAGACGCAGATCGCCACGGTGATGCTGGCCGCACAGTACCCGCACTTCCTGCTGGTGGTACTCGGCACCACGATGGGCATGCTGGTGGCCAACGTGCCGGTGGTACTGGCCGGCAATTTCGCCGCCGATCGCCTGCCGCTGACGCTGATCCATCGCCTCGCCGCCGCCTGCTTCGCCGTTCTCGCGCTGTTCGCCGGCTACAAGGCGCTGCAATTGGCCGGTTGGCTGTAGCACAGCTTCTTCCGGTTTAGAATGCCCGCGACAATTGCGCCAGGGAGTGCGCCATGCAGCGGGAAGAAATGAAACGGGTGGTTCGCCGGCACATCGAACTGAGCTGGAACAAGGGCCATCTGCACCTGATTGGCCACCTGCACAGCCCGAATTTCCTCTACAAGAGTTCCTTCGTCGGACACGCGCTGAACGGCGAAGGCTTCATCGCCATGGTGGAGCAGATTCGCGACGCCATGCCGGACCTTGAAGTGATCATCGAGGACTGCGTCGCGGAGGGCGACCAGGTGGCCACCTGGAGCACGCTGATCGGCTGCATCGCCAAACCGGCGCTCGGTTATCCGCCGAGCGACAAGGTCCTGGCGATTTCCGCGATGGCCTTCTGGCGCTTCGACCGCATGGGCCAGATCGAGGAAATCTGCACGATGTTCGACATGGAGAGCTTTCGCGCGCAGCTGGGGCTGGAAGTCCGCTCGTTCGCCGAGAAGGCGTTGCCCTGAGAACAGATCAGCGCGCCGTCCTGGCCAGTTCCGCGCGTAACGCCTCGACCAGCGTCTGCACGTCGTAGGGTTTCGACAGCACGGTGAAGCCGTAGTCGCTCGGCGCACGTTCGGTGTAGCCGGTGGCGAGGACGATCGGCAGGTTCGGCTCCTGTTCGCGCAGCGCCTGTGCCAGGCCGATGCCATCCAGCGTGCCGGGCATGACGATGTCGGAGAAGACGATGTCGAAACGCGGCTTGCCCACTCCGCCGCGCCGCTCGCGGTAGCGCTGCAGGGCCTCGTCGGCGTTGCCGACGACCTCGACCCTGAACCCCAGCTCGCGCAACGTGGGGGCGACCACGTCGCGCACCAGCGGGTCGTCGTCGACCAGCAGCACACGGGCCGAATGGGCGTCGAGCCGCGGCCCGGCACCCGCCTCGAGGGGCACGCTGCCCTCCTCCTGGCTCAATGGCAACAACACCCGGACCCGCGTGCCTTCGCCCGGCGCGCTCTGCAGCAGCACCGTGCCGTGGGCCTGGCTGGCGAAGCCGTACACCTGCGCCAGGCCGAGCCCGGTGCCTTCGCCGACATTCTTGGTGGTGAAGAACGGCTCGAAGGCCTTGGACATCACCTCGTCGCTCATGCCCTCACCGCTGTCGACGATGCACAGTTCGGCATAGGCGCCGGCGGCGAGACCCTCGATCTCGCCCTCGGCGACCGCGCGCTGGGCCAGGGAAAGTGTGACCTTGCCGCCGCGTGGCATCGCATCGCGGGCGTTGAACACCAGGTTGAGCACCGCCAGCTCGCACTGCAGCGGGTCGATGAACACCGGCCAGGGCCGCTCGGGCAGTTCGAGGGTCAGACCGATGCGGCCCGGCAGCGCGCCGTCGAGCAGGTCGCCCATATCGACGATCAGCTGGCGCAGGTCGACGTGCCGGGTCTCTTCCACCTTGTGCCGGCCGAACGCCATCAACTGGCGGGTCAGCTTGGTGCCGCGCACCACCGACTTGTTACACGCCTCGATGGCCTTCTTCGCCCGCGGATCGCTGGAGGCCATGTCGGCCAGTTGCAGCCCGATGGTCAGCGTCTGCAGCAGGTTGTTGAAGTCATGGGCGATGCCGCCGGTGAGACGGCCGAGGGCCTCGAGCTTCTGCGTCTGCTGCATGGCCTTCTGCGAACGCTCGACCTGCTCCACCGCCGCCGCGACCCGCGCGCTCATCTCCGCGCTGGCGTTCTGGATGCGTTCGCTGGCCTGGGCCAGCACCACCGCCGTGCGGTCGATTTCGGACATCCCGGTGGACGCCGGATGCACCGCCTCGCCGCGACCCATGGCCTGGGCGGTGGCGTCGAGCATGCGCAGCGGCCGGGTGATCCGCCGGCCGACCCAGAACGCCAGCAGCGTGGCGACGCCGATCAGCAGCAGGGCGAAGACGCCGACGACGGTCATCGCCCGCACCGCGCTCTGGCGTACCTCGCTGATCGGCAGGCCGATGATCACCGACCAACCGGATTCCGGCGCGCGGGCGTGGAAGGACAGCAGAGGGATGCCGTCCAGCGACACGGTTTCCCGGAACCCTTCCTCGCTGCCCCCCAGCGCCTCGGCGATCGGCCCGGTGACGTGCTTGCCGATGAACGTCTCCGGCGAGATGTTGCGCGCCACTATCAGGCCGCTGCCATCCACCACCGTGCCGAGCCAGCCCTTGGGCAGGTTCTGATCCACCAGCACCTCGTTGATCTGGTTGGCGAACGAGCCCATGGAGAGGAAATAGCGAAGGGTGCCGTCGATGTAGATCGGCCGGCGTACCGAAAAGCTGTACTGCTTGCCGATCGGCGCCATGTACAGGTTGGTGACGTCGAACTCCGCCGCCGGATCGTCCAGCGGCGTGGCGAGAAAAGGCGTGTGCGGCAGCTCGGCACCGAACGGCATGCGCGTGTTGAGCAGCTGCTGGCCGTGGATGTCGACGAGGATGATCGAGTTTTCCCACGAATCGGCGACATCGCGGGCGGTGGTGTAGAAGCGCTGCAGGTCGGCGAGCGACAGCGACGGCACGCTGCTCAGGGTGCGGATGATCGCATTGCGCTGGGCGATGTCGCGGTCCACCGCCAGCGCCAGCGCGCGGGTGGTCTCGCGCATGCTCTGGGCAACACGGACGCGCTGATCCTGATAGACATAGCCGATGGCGAGGAGCGAGGCGATCAGCGTGGGTGCGAGAACCGCCATCACCAGCAGAGTGAGTTTGAAGCGAATCGACACGATAGGGTGACCGCAGCAGGCGGCCCCAAGGTCAACGTGGCCGAATGCGCCAAGCATAGAGGCGAACCCGCGCCCGGCGGAAGCCGCCAGCGCCCAATCATTGGTTTTTTATTCTCGCCCGGGGTCGCCAGCGGGCGCTTGTGCGGGCCGGTCCGGCTGAGTAACGTGGCGGCACTTCGAGGAGACCCGCATGCCCGCCCGCTACTGGATCTACGCCCTGCTGCCGCTGTTCGCCGGCTGCGTCTACAACCCCGCCAACGATGGCGCGCCGAAGCCGCCGGTGCGCCTGCAGGGCGAACTCAACCTGGTCGATGGCCAGATGCTGCTGCGCCCGTGCCAGGAACAGCGCCACTTCGCCGT
>NZ_DJTK01000022.1:48628-70426 GCF_002438225.1 Pseudomonas sp. UBA6310
GGCTGCGAAAACCCCAACTACCCGCGCCTGCTGCTGCACGCCGGCGGCCAGCAGCCGGACTGGAGCGTCGAGGTCGGCGAGCGCGGGCTGATGCTCGAACGCAGCGGCCAGCCGGCGCAGGCACTGCCGTATCTGGAAGAGCAGCTTCCCGAGGGCCGCCTCAACCTGACCAGCGAGGCCAACGGTCAGCGCCTCGAACTGTGGATCGCCCCGCAACGCTGCGTGGATGCGAAGACCGGCGCGGTGCAGAACCTCTCCGCCGAATTGCGCGTGGACGGGCAGGTTCAGCGCGGCTGCGCCTACTTCGGCGGCGCCCGCACGCAGTAACGCCGCCGCCCGCGACGGCCGCCGGGCTGCGGCGTTCCGGCACCGGGCACGCTCACATCGCGCGACATTTTCGCAATGCGCCGGCCGCTCAACGGCGCCATTCTCTGCCGAACACGAGTAGTCTCGAAGGGCCTAAGCAGGTGTCAGCCACTTACCCGAAAAGGACATAGCTCATGTTGCGCATTGCCATCAATGGTTACGGCCGTATCGGCCGCGCCCTGGTTCGCTCGCTCTATGAACGCGGTCTGCAGGACCGCATTCGGCTGGAGGCGATCAACGACCTTGGCGACTACAACACCCTCGCCCACCTGACCCGTTTCGACTCCACCTTCGGCCGCTTCCACGGCGAGGTCGGGCTGGCCGGCGACAAGATGCGAATCCAGGGCCAGGACATCCAGCTGCTCAGCGTGCGCTCGCCGGCCGAGCTGCCGTGGACCGGCCTGGACGTCGACGTGGTGCTCGAATGCACCGGCAAGATGAAGACCCGCGAACTGGCCGCCCAGCACTTCACCGCCGGCGCCAGGCGCGTGCTGCTCTCGCATCCGATGGACAGCGCCGACCTGACCGTGGTCTACGGCGTCAACCACGACAAGCTCGGCGAGCAGACCATCGTTTCCAACGCCTCCTGCACCACCAACTGCCTGGCGCCGCTGGCCAAGGTGCTGCACGACGCGGTGGGCATTCGCCAGGGTCTGATGACCACCATCCACAGCTACACCAACGACCAGAACCTGCTCGACAAGGAGCACAAGGACCTCTACCGCTCGCGTGCCGCCGCGCTGTCGATGATTCCCACCAGCACCGGCGCGGCCAAGGCCATCGGCCTGGTGCTGCCGGAGCTGGCCGGGCGCCTCGACGGCATGTCGGTGCGCGTGCCGACGCCGAACGTGTCGCTGGTCGACCTGACCTTCAGCGCCGAACGGCCGACCGACGTCGCCGCCGTCAATGCCGCCCTGCAGGCCGGCGCCGCGGCGTTGCCACCCGGCGTGATGGAATGCAACGAGCTGCCGCTGGTGTCGCACGACTTCAACGGTTACCCGGTGTCCTGCGTGGTCGACCTCAACCACACCCGCGTGCAGGGCGACATGGTCAAGGTGATGGCCTGGTACGACAACGAGTGGGCGTTCTCCAACCGCATGCTGGACGTGCTGCTGGAGTGGACCGGGGCCTGATCGCCCGCCCTACGCCAGCCGATATACGCAGACGGTCGTCCGCCCCGAACCCTCGGGGCGGCGGTCGGGATCGGCGTAGGTGTCCACCTCGACGAAGCCGGCCTTGCGCATCATTCCCGCCGAGGCGGCGTTCTCTTCGTGGCGATCGATGAACACCGCATCGACGCCCCGCCCCGCCAGCCGACGCACCGCCGCGTCCAGCAGCTGTGATCCCAGGCCTTTCCCCGCATATCCCGGATGCACGGCGGCTTCGCTGATGTAGCCGTGCGGGCGGTCGCGCGACTCGGCGGGCTGGTAGCGGGCGAAGTAGCGCGAGGTCTGGAAGCTCACGAAGCCCGCCAGCTCGCCGTCGACCCACGCCATCAGCGCTTCCACCTTGCCCTCCGCCAGCCCGGCGAAGTGCTCACGCAGCGGCTCTTCGGGCAGGTAGTTCCAGGGGTTTCGCGCGTGCTCGAAGAGAAACGCGAGAAGCCGCTCGGCGTCGGCGGGCGTCGCGTTTTCCAGGCGTGGTTCGCTCATGCTGGTCTCCTGCTGTGGAGGGATTCCTGCTGACTCAGTCGAGGATGCCGCGCGGCGTCGGCGGCGTGTTGCGCCACTGGCTGAGGGCGACACCGGCGAACACCAGCACCACGGCGACCATCTGGGTCGCATTGAGGCGCTCGCCGAGCAGCAGCACGGCGAAGATCAGGGTGAACACCGGGATCAGGTTGGTGAAGCCCGACGCCTGCGCGGCCGGCAGGTGGCTGACGCCGAAATTGAACAGACCGTAGGCGCCGACGGTGACGACGATCCCGAGGTAGGCCACCGCGGCGAGGCCGGTGGCGCTGAAGTGGCTTGGCCAGGGCTCGTGCCAGGCCGCCAGCGGCAGGAAGAACAGCGCGCCGATGAACGCTTGCAGCGCGGTGAGCAGGAACGGCGAGTAACGCTCGGCCAGGTGCTTGACCAGCAGCGTGTAGCCGGCGGCGCTGAGCATGGCGAGGAACTCGAAGAAGTTGCCCAGCAGGGGCGCGCTGGCGTGCTCGTCGGACTCGCCGGCCAGGCTCAGCCAGACCGCGCCGAGCATGGCGACGAAGAAGCCCGCCCACATGCTGCGGCTGATCTTCTCGCGCAGGAAGAAGAACGCACCGATCGCCACCAGCAACGGCAGCAGCGCGGTGACCATCCCGGCCTGAGCCGCGCTGGTGTGCTGCAGGGCGATGGACTCGAAGATGAAGTACAGGCACGGCTCGCAGACGGCCAGGCCGAGCAGATACTTCCAGTCGCCGGCCTGGTAGCGCATCTTGCCGCGCCAGCGCCAGGCGAGCAGGAACACCAGGCTGCCGAGCGCCATGCGGCCGAAGATCACCCACAGCGGCGGCAACTCGGCGAAGGCGATCTTCAGGCCGATGAAGGCACTGGCCCAGAGCGCGGTCGCCAGAATCAGGCAACCCACCGCCACTCCCTTTCCCTGCACCGCCATGACCTGCCCCCGTGAAAAAAGGCCGTCAGTCTAACGGCGACGGTTTGGCGGGCACAGGCACAGCGAGCCGGCAAAACTGTGCGCGTGTCACTCGTCCCCGGGCTGGCCGCGGGTGCGTTCGACCAGCCTGACCTTCTGCTGCAGCGCCGCCCGCGCCAGCATGTGCGCGCTGACCGGCGCGGTGATGAACAGGAAGATCGCCAGCAACAGCTCGTGCAGGCTGAGCCGGTGCTCGCTGCCGGCGAAGAACAGCATCGAGGCGATGATCAGGCTGCCCACGCCCAGCGTCGTCGCCTTGGTCGGGCCGTGCAGGCGGGTGAAGAAGTCCGGCAGCCGGTACAGGCCGATGGCGCCGATCAGCGCGAAGCTGCAGCCGAGCAGCAACAGCGCCGATACCGCGATTTCGATCCAGATGTTCATGTCGCCTCCCGCGAGGTCATGCGGAGCTCGTCCGCCCCGTCAATCGATGATGTCGCCGTGCAGCAGGTGCTTGCCCAGCGCCACTGTGGTCACGAAGCCCATCACCGCGATGAGCAGCGCGACCTCGAAGAAGGTGCCGCTGCGCAGCCAGATGCCGAGCAGGACGATCAGCGCCAGCGCGTTGATCGACAGCGTATCCAGCGCCAGCACGCGGTCCGGCATGTCCGGCCCCTCGATCAGGCGCAGCAGGTTGAGCACCACAGCGAGCGCGAGCATCGCCAGGCACAGCGGAATCACGTAGGCGAACATTCGAATATCTCCAGCAATGGGGCTTCGTAGCGGCTCTTCACCTGCGCCACCAGGTCGTCGGCATCCTCGAGATCGAGCACGTGCAGCAACAGCCGGGAGTGATCGGGACTGAGGCCGGCGGACACGGTGCCCGGCGTCAGCGACAGCACGCTGGAGAGCACGGCGAGGACGAACTCGTCGCGGATCTCGATGGGCACCTCGACGAAGGCCGGACGCAACCGCTCGCGCCGGCCGAGCACCAGCCGCGCCACATGCAGGTTGGCGATGACGATGTCGTAGAACACCAGCAGGGTGAAACCCACCAGCTTCGCCGGCTTGCGCAGGTGTGGCATCTCGAGCAGGAAAGGCCGGCAGAGCAGCGGGATGGCGACGCCAAGCAGACCGCCCATGAGCAGCTGGCCAAGGGCCAGGCTGTTGGTCAGCAACAGCCACATGACGATCAGCAGCAGGCTCAGGCCAGGCTGCGGTAACAACCGCTTCATGCGCCACCTCCGACGATCCGCAGGTAGGGCGCCAGGTCCAGCAGCTGTTCCGCCGTCGCCTGCAGGTAGGCCTGCAGCGGCCCGCCGGCCAGCACCAGCAGCGGCGCGCCGAGCAGCAGCGCGCTGCTGGCGATCAGGCGCAGCGGGTCATGCTCGACCATCGCCGACGGCTGCCCGCTTGCGCGCCAGAACAGCGTACTGCCAGCACGGCTCAGCGCCACCAGCGCGCAAAGCCCGCCCGTCAGCAGCACCGTCCACAGCAGCGCCGCCGGGTAACCCATCGGTGCCGCGCGCAACAGCAGCAATTTGCCGATGAACCCGGAGAACGGCGGCAGCCCGGCGATGGCGATGGCACCGACGAAGAACAACCCGCCGAGCAGCAACGGCTGCTGCAGCGCCGGCCCGGCCGTCAGCGCGCCGGCCTGCTCGCCGCGCTGGCGGGCGATCAGGTCGGCGAGCAGGAACAGCCCGGCGGAAATCCAGGTGCTGTGGATCAGGTAATACAGCAGCGCGGCGATGGATGCCGGCGAGCCCAGCGCGATGCCGGCCAGCAAGGTGCCGACCGAGAGGATCATCAGGTAACCCAGCAGCATCTGCAGCGTGCGCGCCCCCAGCGCACCGAGCGCCCCGCCGATCACCGTGAGCAGCGCCAGCGGCCACAACCAGTCGCGCGCCAGGTTGGCCAGTTCGCCGGCCTCGCTGCCATAAAGCAGGGTGAACACCCGCAGGATCGCGTAGAGCCCGACCTTGGTCATGATCGCGAACAGCGCCGCCACCGGCGCGGTGGCGCTGGCATAGGCACGCGGCAGCCAGAAGTACAGCGGCAGAACCGCCGCCTTCAGGGCGAACACCACCAGCAGGAGGAAGCCGGCCGCGGCCAGCAACGGGGTTTCGCTGGCACCGGCCTGGCCGATGCGCAGCGCCAGATCGGCCATGTTCAGGGTGCCGGTGAGCCCGTAGAGGGTGCCGACACCGAGCAGGAAGAACGATGAGCCGAGCAGGTTGAGCAGCACGTAATGCATGCCCGCCCGCACCCGCTGCGCGCCGCCACCGTGCAGCAACAGGCAGTAGGAGGCGATCAGCAGGATCTCGAAGAAGACGAACAGGTTGAACAGATCGCCCGTCAGGAAGGCGCCGTTGATGCCCATCAGCTGGAACTGCAGCAGCGCGTGGAAGTCGCTGCCGCGTTCGTCGTCGCCGCGGCAGGCGTAGAGCGCGACGAAGCCGGCCAGCACCGCGGTCACCAGCAGCATCAGCGCGCTCAGCCGGTCGAGCAGCAGGACGATGCCGAACGGCGGCTGCCAGCCGCCCAGCGCATACAGGCGCAGCTGGCCGTCGCTGGCCTGCGCCAGCAACAGGATGCTCAGCGGCAGCAGCAGCCAGGTGGCGCCCAGCGACACGCCGCGGCGCAGGCCCAGCGGCATCCGCGCGGCGGCCAGCAACAGCGCGCCGGCGAACATGGGCAGGAGGATCGGCAGGATCAGCGCATGCTTCATTCGCGCGGCTCCTCGCCGTCCACGTGATCGGACTTCACCTCGCCGAGCGCGCGCAGCGACAGCACCACGACGAAAGCGGTCATGGCGAAACCGATGACGATGGCGGTCAGCACCAGGGCCTGGGGCACCGGATCGGCGTACTCGCCGGTCTTGCCGAGCACCGCCGGCATGCCGCTGTTCAAGCGGCCCATGCCGAACAGGAAGAGGTTCACCGCGTAGGAAATGAGGGTCAGGCCCATCACCACCGGGAACACCCGCGCGCGCAGCAGCAGGTAGACGCCGCAGGCGGTGAGGACGCCAAGGGTGACGGCGAACAGGGCTTCCATCAGAGCACCTCCTGGCTGCTTTCGTCCTGGCTGACGTGGCCGATGTTGGACAGGATCAGCAGGGTGGCGCCGAGCACCGTGAGGTACACGCCGAGGTCGAAGAACAGCGCGCTGGCCAGCTCCACCTCGCCGATCAGCGGGATTTCGAAATGACCGAAGGCGCTGGTGAGGAATTCGTGACCGAACACCCAGCTGCCGACGCCGCAGAGGCCGGCGATCAGGATTCCGCTGCCGGCCAGCGCATGCAGACTCCACGGCAGCCGCTGCTGGGTCCAGCCAACGCCGTGGGCGATGTACTGCAGGATCAGCGCGACCGCGGTGATAAGCCCAGCGATGAAACCGCCGCCCGGCTGGTTGTGGCCGCGCAGGAAAATGTACGCCGAGACCAGCAGCGCCAGCGGCAGCATCACCCGCGACAGGCTGTCGAGGATCATCGGGTGGCTGTCGGTCGACCAGCGCCGGCCGTTGCGATCGTGCAGCGGATGCGGCAGGTGCAGGCCGCGCAGCAGGCCGTAGACGCCCACCGCGGCGATCGCCAGCACGCAGATCTCGCCCATGGTGTCGAAGCCGCGGAAGTCCACCAGGATCACGTTGACCACGTTGCTGCCGCCCCCGCCGGTCAACGCGTTCTCCAGGAAGAACGAGGCGATGCCGTCGTAGGGGCGGGTCATCACCGCGAAGGCCAGCAGCGCCACGAGGATGCCGCTGCCGCTGGCCAGGATCAGGTCGCGGAAGGCGCGCAGGCTGCTGGATTCCGCCGGCGTGCGATCGGGCATGAAGAACAGCGCCAGCACCAGCAGGATCAGCGTCACCAGCTCGACGCTGAGCTGGGTCAGCGCCAGGTCCGGCGCCGAGTAGCGGGCGAAGGTCAGGGTCACCAGCAGGCCGGCCACGCTGAGGATCATCAGCGCCGGCAGCCGGCGACGATGGAAACCGACGGTGAGCAGCGCGCTGAGCATCAGGATACCGAGGCCGAGCACGCCGATCGGGTCCAGCGGCGACAGGCGCACGCCGCCCTCCAGCGCATGCAGTGGCCCCAGCGCGACCGCCACGCAGAGCAGCGCGCTGCCCAGCATCAGCGCTAGGTAGCGTTGCAGCGAGCCGTTCTCCAGCCATTCGGCGAGGCGCCGCGCCGCGCTCACGCCGGTCTGCACCTGCGCCTCGAACACGGCTTTCGAGTCGATCGCCGGCAGCCCTTCGTACCAGCGGTACAGCGGCCGGCGGCAGGCATAGACGACCACCCCGCCGGCCAGCGCGACGACGCTCATCGCCAGCGGCAGGTTGAAGCCGTGCCAGATCGCCAGGCTGTACTCGGGCAGCGCCCCGCCCAGGCTCGCTGCGGCCGCGGCGGCGAGCAACGGCGCCACGGTGTACGCCGGCAGCATGCCGACCAGCAGGCACAGCAGCACCAGCACCTCCACCGGAATCTTCATGAAGCGCGGCGGCTCGTGGGGCGGGTAGATCGGCAGGTCGCGCGGCGCGCCGTTGAAGAACACGTCGTGGATGAAACGCAGCGAATAGGCCACCGAGAACACTCCGGCCAACGTCGCCGCCGCCGGAATAACCCAGTTGAAGCCGCCCAGCAGGTTCTGCCCGAGGGTCTCGCTGAAGAACATCTCCTTGCTGAGGAAGCCGTTGAGCAGCGGCACCCCGGCCATCGCCAGGCAGGCCACCATCGCCAGCACGGCGGTGTGCGGCATGAACCTCCAGAGGCCGGCCAGGCGGCGCAGGTCGCGGCTGCCGGTCTCGTGGTCGATGATTCCCGCGGCCATGAACAGCGAGGCCTTGAAGGTGGCGTGGTTGATGATGTGGAAGATCGCGGCGACGTTGGACAGGTGGCTGTCGAGACCGAACAGCAGGGTGATCAGGCCCAGATGGCTGATCGTCGAGTAGGCCAGCAGCCCCTTGAGGTCGTGCTGGAACAGCGCCATCACCGAACCGAACAACAGCGTCGCCATGCCGGTCAGGCCGACCAAGTAGAACCACCAGTCGGTGCCGGACAACGCCGGATACAGACGCGCGAGCAGGAACACGCCAGCCTTGACCATGGTCGCCGAATGCAGATACGCGGACACCGGCGTCGGCGCAGCCATCGCCTGTGGCAGCCAGAAATGGAACGGGAACTGCGCGGACTTGGTGAACGCGCCGAGGAGCACCAGGATCAGCGCCACGGGATAGAGCGCATGGGCGCGAATCCGGTCCCCCGCCGCGAGCACCGCAGGCAGCTCGAAGCTGCCGACGATCTGCCCGATCAACAGAATGCCGGCGAGCAGCGCCAACCCGCCGAAACCGGTCACCGTCAGCGCCATGCGCGCGCCCTTGCGCGCCTCGCTGGCGCCGTTCCAGAAGCCGATCAGGAGGAACGACGAGAGGCTGGTCAGCTCCCAGAACAGCAGCATCAGCAGGAGGTTGTCGGCCAGTACTACACCGAGCATGGCGCCCATGAACAGCAGCAGGAAGGCGAAGAAGCGCCCCATGGGCTCGCTTCTCGCCAGGTAGTAGCGGGCGTAGAGGATCACCAGCAAGCCGATGCCGAGGATCAGCAGCGCGAAGAGAAAGCCCAGGCCGTCGAGACGCAGGCTGAGGTTCAGGCCCAGCGCCGGCATCCATTCCAGCTGGTAGACGAGGTGCTCGCCGGCGAACACCGCGGGGCACTGCGCCAGCAGCAAGGCCAGCGCGGCGACGGGAGCGACGGCGGCGCCGAGGGCACTGATCGGTCGCCCACCGCGGCCCACGAACGCACTCAGCAGTACGCCAATGAACGGCAAGGCGATGATCAGCGCTAGCACCATGAGCGGGTCCCTTGTTCCAGTCGCGCGGGTGGCCTTCGATTATCCGTAACTATCGATCTAGCGTCATGGATATAAGTATTACTAAAACTGAACGCGCCACCGTCGCCCCGCGAAAAGCCGATACGCGCGGAGGTTAGGCTGCAAAAGCTCGATTTGATTCCGGCGAATTCGCCGAAGACGGAGAAAGCGGAGCGCGAGGCGGGGAAAGCGCCGCCCGGCTGGCAGGCGAGGCCTGCGCGGGCGGCGAATGACGCGGGGGAATCAGGGGCTGACGCGGCTGGTACCGTCCACGGTGAGGATGCGCACGCGCTGGCCAACGCGGAACACCTGGTTCGGCTCGACCTCCTGGACGTAGGCACGCATGCTGCCGTCGTCTTCACGCACGGTGATCTCGACGCCCTGGGTCTTGGTGAGGCCCTCTTCCGCCGCGGAGCCGAGCAGGCCGCCCGCCACCGCACCGATCACCGCCGCGACCAGGCTGCCGCGACCACCACCGACGCCGCTACCGGCGACACCACCGACGACCGCGCCGGCACCCGCGCCGATCGGGGTCTTGGTGCCTTCGATCTTCACCGGACGCAAGGCTTCGATGCTGCCCATGCGCACGGTCTGCACGACGCGCGCTTCGTCGCGGGAATAGGTGTCGCCAGTCAGGCTGGAAGTACAACCGCCCAGAGCCAGGCTCATGGCGGTGAACGAAGCGATCAGGGCAGGCTTGAACATGACAAATCTCCAAAAGGACATGGTCTTGTAGACCGCTCGCCGCTCCACATGTCACGGCGAGTACCTACGATTCTACGTTTTTTCGGTTTTGCGCGACAGCGCGGGCGGTGGGCGCCGCGACACTGACGACCTTTGCCAGCGGGGCCGCATCCGCTAGTCTGGCCGGCTTTTACCCGAGACGACGTCATGGATTACTTCATCATCGCGGTGGTTACGCTGGCCGGCCTGTACTTCCACTGGTGGCTCTATGTGCGTATCCGCCGCTGGACCGACCGCGACCTGGCGCTGTCCCTCGGCGGAGACGACAAGGACAAGCGCGCCTACATGCTGCAACGCCTGCAACAGGCGCGCAGCGAAGGGATCAAGCGCCGCGACCTGCCGCGGTGGCTGGAGCGGGCAGCCGACGCCTATCGCCGCGACTGAGCCAGTCGCCAGAGTCGGGCGACGTCCGCCGCCCGCGCCCGCAACTGCACCGCCGCCTCGCCCATCGCCTGCTCCAGCGGCATCGGCCCCGGCACCAGGCTGAACGCGGCATCGATGCCCACCTCGTAGAGTTTGTGATAGCCGTCGCCGAGACTGCCGGCTATCGCCACCACCGGAACCTCCGCCGCCTTCGCGATCCTGGCCACGCCCATCGGCGTCTTGCCGTGCAGGCTCTGCGCATCCAGCCGACCCTCGCCGGTGATCACCAGATCGGCGCCCTGCATGGCCTCGGCCAAACCGCTGAGTTCGGCGACGACCTCGACCCCCGGACGAAAACGCGCCGCCAGGAACGCCCGCGCCGCGAAGCCCAGGCCACCCGCCGCACCGACACCGGGATACTCGGCGTGATCCTCGCCCAGCGCCCGCGCGGCCACCTCGCCGAAGCGCCGCAGGGCGGCATCCAGTTCCTGGACCTGCTGCGGATTGGCGCCTTTCTGCGGACCGAACACCGCCGAAGCGCCCCGCGGCCCGCACAACGGGTTGTCAACGTCGGCGGCGACTTCCACGCTGACCTGTGCCAGGCGCGCATCCAACCCGTCGACATCCAGCCGATCAAGCCGCGCCAATGCCGCCCCGCCCTCCTCCAGCTCGCGCCCTTCGGCATCGAGAAAACGCACGCCCAGGGCGCGCAGCAGTCCGCTGCCGCCATCGTTGGTGGCGCTGCCGCCCAGGCCGAGGATGATCCGTCTGGCACCGGCATCGAGCGCCGCGCGAATCAGCTCCCCGGTGCCGAAACTCGAGGTGATCCGCGCATCGCGTTGCGCCGGCGTCAGCAGGTGCAGGCCGCTGGCCGACGCCATCTCGATCACCGCGGTGTCGTCCTGGAGCCAGCCCCAGTGCGCGTTCACCGCCTCGCCGAGCGGCCCGCGCACGGGCGACTCCCGGCGTTCGCCACCGGTGGCGGCCAGCAGGGCGTCCACTGTGCCTTCGCCGCCGTCGGCCATCGGTTTGGTGACGATCTCGGCGTCCGCATAGACCTGCAGCCACCCCCTGGCGATGGCCGCAGCGACGGCGTCGGCGCTGAGGCTTTCCTTGAACGAATCGGGAGCGATGACGATTTTCATTGGGTACCTCGCGGCCGGGCCACCACCCGCAGGTGGCCCGGTTATTACGGTTCGAAGGAAAACGTGGGGGTCAGAGCAGGATCAGGCTGAGCAGCCAGACAGTGACGATGCCGGTGACACCCTGTACCAGCGTAGCCATGGTGACGGCGCGGTAGGCGGTGCTGACTTTCATCCGGCTGAACTGGGAAACCACCCAGAAGAAGCTGTCGTTGGCGTGCGACACGGTCATCGACCCGGCGCCGATGGCCATGACGGTGAGGACGCGGCCCATTTCGCTGTCCAGGCCGAGGTTGCCGAGCAGCGGCGTCATCATCGCCGAGGTGGTGACCAGCGCCACCGTAGTGGAACCCTGCGCCGATTTCAGCGCCGCCGCGACCACGAAGGGCATGAACAGGCCGATGCCCAGGGTCGACAGAGTCTCACCCAGGTAGGTGGCCAACGGGGTGACCTTGAGGATCGCGCCGAAGGCGCCACCGGCACCGGTGATCAGCAGGATCGGCGCGGCCGAGACGATGCCCTCGGCGACGAAGTCATGGAACTGCTGACGCTTGCCGTCGCCTTTGAGCAGGCTGCAGGCGAGTGCCAGGCCGACCAACAGGGCGATCACCGGCAGGCCGACGAAACTCAGCACGTTGTACAGCAGCCCCTCGCCGAGCGGCTTGCTCGGGAACGCCGCGACCGAGCCCAGGCAGATCAGCGCGATCGGCACGAAGATCGGCGCGAACGCCTGCCAAGCGCTGGGCAGCGTGCCGTAGCGGGCCTTCAGCTGTTCGAAATCTATGCCGTCGTCGAGCATCTCGCTCGGTGCTTCGTCCAGCAGTTGCTTGTCGTCGGCATGCAGATAGCGGTTGGCCCAGAGCATCCCGGCCAGCGCGGTGACCAGCGCGACCACCAGGCCGACACCGATCACCAGGCCCAGCGAACCTTCCAGACCGAGGTTGCCGGCGGCGGCGATCGGCCCCGGGGTCGGCGGCACGAAGGTGTGCGTCGCGTAGAGACCGGTTGCCAGCGCCACGCTCATCGACACCACCGAGACCTTCATGCGTGCGGCCAGAGCGTTCTTCAGCGAGTTGAGGATGACGTAGCCGGAGTCGCAGAACACTGGGATCGATACCAGGTAGCCGATGATCGACACGGTGAGGGTGGGAAAGCGCTCGCCGAGCAGCTTGATCACCGATTCGGCCATGGTGATAGCCGCGCCGCTGCGCTCGAGGATCACGCCGATGATGGTCCCCAGCACGATGACGATGCCGATGTAGCCGAGGATGCTGCCAAAACCGGTGGTGATCGTCTTGACGATGTCACCGGTGGGGAGCTGGTAGGCGAAACCGGCGATCAGCGCGGCGCCGAGCAGAGCGAGAAAAGGGTGCAGCTTGAGTCGGGTGGTGGCAAGCACGATGAACACGATCAGTGCCACCAGGATCAGGACGAGTCCCATGACCATTTTCCTCAGATTTTTTTGTTATCGAGTGGGGATATCCCCTGCCATGCCGTGATGCGCCGCGCTGCTGGCCGGCACCGAAGACGGCAAGCCTCCATTCTCACCGATGCGGCGCTCCGCGCGCCTTGGTCGTCCGCACAACTCACCGGCGACGAATGACCGGTATGAGGGTCATCCGCACAATCAACCGGCAGGGTTAGACCAGCCCAAGTCCCAGCGAGAGGTACAGGCGCTGGTCCAGTCGAAGCGGGTCCAGCCCGCTGATGGTGGCGATCCGCTCGAGCCGGTAGCGCAGGGTGTTGCGGTGGATGCCCAGGCGGTCGGCGCAGACCTGCACCTGCCCCAGGCAGGCGCACCAGGCGTCCAGGGTGGCCTGCAGCGTGCCGTTGGTGTCCTCCGCCAGCAGTTTGCGCAGCGGCTCCAGCCAGCCGTCGAGCAACCAGTTGCCGCGCTGGCTGTAGAGGAACACCGGCAGGCGCAACTGCTCCAGGTCGAGCAGGCGCTGCGTGGGATGTCGCGCCCGTGCGTAGCCCTGCAGGTCACGCAGCGCGATGCCGGCCTCACGCAAGTCGGCGAGCGTCGCCAGCGGCCCGCTGACCAGCAGGCGGGCCAGCCCCCAGCCACGCGGGTCGGCGCGTTGCAGCCAGGTCGCCGGCTCGCGGCCGCTGCGCCACGGCCGACAGCAGAGCAGCTCGCCGGCCGCCAGGGCGATGCAGAAGCCCTCGGCACGCTCGCCGAGATCGGCCAGCAACGCGCCTTGACGGATCGCCAGATCGTCGCCGCCATCAAGCTCCAGCAGCCAGGCCTGCATGGGCCAACCGAGTTGCAGGCCGAGGCGCTGCGCTTCGGATTGCAGCGTAGCCAGCGGTTGCTGGCGGTCGAGCAGCAGTCGCAGCCAGTTTTCCAGCCGGTCGCTGCGCCAGTGCCGCTCGGCCTGCAACTGGCGCTGCTCGACGAGCATCTCCGCGGTCATCCGCACCAGCGCCGCGTAGGGCCGCAGTTCCTCGGGATCGCCGGTGATGCCGAGTACGCCGATCAGTTGGTCGGCGTACAGCAGCGGCAGGTTGACTCCCGGCTTGACGCCGCGCAGACAGGCCGCGGCCTGTGCGTCGATCTCCACGGTGCGTCGATTCGCCAGCACCAGTTGGGCGCCCTCGTGACGCGAATGCAGCCGCTCGCGATCGCCGCTGCCGATGATCATCCCCTGCGCGTCCATCACGTTGATGTTGTGCGGCAGGATCGCCATCGCGCGGTCGACGATGTGTTGCGCCAGGGTGGAATCGAGTTCGAGCATGAAAAAACGGCCTCTGGAAAGAGGCCGCTAGTGTAGGCAGGAAATGCGCGTCAGGGGATCAGGGCGCCAACCGCTCGCGTACCCAGGCGCCGTCCTCCAGGCGGTAGTTCAGCCGGTCATGCAGGCGGCTGGAACGGCCCTGCCAGAACTCGACGCGCTCGGGCAGCAGGCGATAGCCGCCCCAGTGCTCGGGGCAACTGGGCTCCTGGTCCTGGAAACGCGCTTCGGTCTTGGCCAGCAGCTCGGCGAGCTGTTCGCGGTCACGGATGACCTGGCTCTGTGGAGAAGCCCAGGCCCCGAGGCGGCTGCCCAGCGGACGCACCTGGTAATAGGCATCGGACTCGGCGGGGGTGACTTTCTCGACGCGGCCTTCGATGCGCACCTGGCGTTCGAGAGAAGGCCAGAAGAAGGTCATGGCGCCGAAGGGTTGCGAGGCGAGCTGCTCGCCCTTGGCGCTGAGGTAGTTGGTGAAGAAGGTGAAACCGCGCTCGTCGAGCCCCTTGAGCAGCAGGATCCGGCAATGCGGACGGCCCTCGGCGTCGACCGTGGCGAAGGTCATTGCGTTGGGCTCGACAGGTGCCTGCTCGGTCTTCACCGCGTCGGCGAACCATTGCTGGAACAGCGACAGCGGTTCGGCCGGCGCCTGTTGCTCGCTCAGCCCGTCGCGGGTGTAGTCGCGACGCATATCGGCGAGGCTCTGGTTCATGCTGCACTCCTTACGAAAAAGGGTCCTAGCTTAGCCAGGCAAGCCTTACTTGGCTTGATCTGCGGCAACCACCTTACCCACCGCGGCGATCTTCGGACCGCTCGCCAAAGGCGCGCCCGGCGCGGCTTCGACGCCGGCTTCGGCCTTGGCCGGCTGGCTGTACTGGGCGAGCAGCGCGGTCAGGGTGTCCTGCGGCGTGAGCATGATCTCAACGCGGCGGTTCAGCGAGCGGCCCTGGGCACTGTCGTTGGCGGCGCGCGGCATGTCGGAGCCTACGCCCTGCTGCTTCAGGCGATCCTGCTTGAGGCCGCTGAGGCGGAAGATCGAAGCGAAGGCGCGTGCGCGATCCTGGCTGAGCTTGCGGTTCAGGTCGAGGGCACCGGAGCTGTCGGCATGGCCGAGGATCAGCACGGCGGTCTTGGAATCGTCCTGCACCAGCTTGGCGACCTTGGTCACCGGGCCGAGGGTGACCGGGAGGAGCATTTCCGGGCGATCCGGGTTGAACGAGGAGTCCACCGGCGCGGTAATCACCAGCAGGTTTTCACGACGCTCGACTTCGAACTTGCTGCCCTTGAGGGTCTCACGCAGCTGCGGCTCGTAGGTGTCGAGCCAGGCCTGGGTGATCTTTGGGTCGGGCATCTCGACCTTCTTCTGTTCAGCCACCGCTTCCTTCTTGCCGAACGGCCACCACGAACTGCTCTTTTCGCCGGCGTCATCGCTTTTGAACGTGCTGCAGCCCGATACGATCATGCACAGAATCAAGGTAGTGGTCTTGAACAGCTTCATGAAATGGTTTCCGTAATCTGGAAGTTGATGGTCGGGTCGATAGGCGCAAGATAAGGAAGCGGCGCCGCGCTCTCATACTTCAAGTTAAATTCTGGACGCAACTTATTAATTCGAAAAGGCTTCCGTTGAGAAACTGACGAGCGGCTATTCCAGGCACCCCGCCGTCACGCGGGTCAGGCGCTGCGCCCGCGGGTCCATCAGTACGTAGGGGCCGAGGCTGTTGCAGACGAAGGCGAAACTCAGGTCGCGCTCCGGATCGGCGAAACCGATGCTGCCGCCGGCGCCTGGATGGCCGAATGCCTTGGGTCCGGCGCCGTAGGTGGCGTTGGCCACGTCGGGCTGGTCGAGCATGCAGCCGAGGCCGAAACGGGTGGCGGTGAGCAGCGTGCGATCCTCGCCGCGACGGTGCTCGCGGGTCAACTCGCCGATCAGCTCGGGCTCCAGCAGACGCCCGTCCAGCAGGCCGCTGTAGAAACCCGCCAGCGAGCGCGCGTTGCCGTGGCCGTTGGCGGCCGGCTGCGCCATGCGCCGCCATTCGGGCTTGTTGGTGCTGGTCAGCACCGAAGGCGGATTGGTGAACGCGCGCGTGCTGACGGCGTTCGGGTCGCTCATGAAGCACTTGAGCAGGCGTTGCGCGGCGGCATCGCCCAGATTGCCCTTGGCCCGCGACATGTGCGCGACCCGGTGGAACTCGGAATCGGCCAGGCCGACGTGAAGGTCCAGACCGAGCGGCTTGGCCACCCGGTTGACGATGGACTCGCCGGGACCACGGCCATCGACGCGGCGCAGCAGTTCGCCGACCAGCCAGCCGTAGGTGATCGGCGCGTAACCGTGTGCTTCGCCCGGCGTCCACCAGGGTTCCTCGGCGGCCAGGGCGTCGGTCATTGCCGTCCAGTCGTAGAGCGCTTCGCCAGGCAGCTGGGCGTGCAAGGCCGGCAGGCCGGCGGCGTGGCTGAGCAGGTGGCGCAGGGTGACGTGCTGTTTGCCGGCAGCGGCGAACTCCGGCCAGTAGTACGCCACCGGGCGGTCCAGCTCGAGCTTGCCCTCGCCCACCAGTTGCAGCGCGGCGACCGCGGTAAGCGTCTTGGTGCAGGAGAACAGGTTGAGGATGGTGTCGCTGTGCCAGGCCTCGGCGCCATCCTTGTCGGCGGTCCCGGCCCAGATGTCCACCAGAGTCTCGCCGCCGATCTGGATGCACAGCGCGGCGCCGCGCTCCTGGGGGTTGTCGAACAGTTCGGCGAAGGCGTCCTTCACCGCTTCGAACTTGAGGTCGTAGTAGCCCTGAATCTGCACGCCGGCACCTGCGGGTAACGAGTCAGCGCGCATTGTTCCAGCACCGGACGAGCTTGGGAACCGGAAGAAAGACGGGTTTCGGCCCGACATTCACGCGCAGCCACCGTGCAACGGCGGCTGCGCGTCGCCGATCAGGGCGTTTTCGCCTTTTCCGTGGCCGGCAGCCACTTCTCCGGGACCGCCAGGTTGGCCTTGCGCACCGCCTCGATGAAGCCCTGGTAAGGCAGGTCGGTGATGCCCACCAGCCCCAGGTGGCCGTTCTCGCCATCGAGCAGGCGACCGGTCACCGGCTGGTCGAGATACTGGAACCAGTGCGCGCCGACGATCGTCGGCTCGGCAATGGCGCGCGCGATGAAGTTGGCATAGGCCGGCCCGCGCTCTTCTTCCTTGTAAACCTCGGCGACGCCACCCCAGAACGGCCCGCGGTCACGCGAACCGAAGTGGAATTCGGTGACCATCACCGGCTTGTCCAGCTTGCGCAGCGCCTCGAAGTCGTAACCCTGCTGCGGCTCCCGGGTATAGAAGTTGAAACTCAGGACATCGCAGTACTTGGCACAGGCGGCGACCGCCTCCGGCGTACTGATGGCGAAGCGGCCGCCCAGCAGCAGGTGGTTCGGCGCGTGCCATTCCAGCGAGTCGGAGATGGTCTTGAAGTAGGTCTCGGCGAACACCCGCTGGAAGTACTGCAGGTCTTCCTCGATCGCCGGGTGTTCCGGGCTCGGCAGCGGCGCCTCGAAGCCGGGGTCTTCCATCAGTTCCCAGTGTTCCAGGTCGATGCCCCAGGCCTTCGACAGGCCCTGCTCGTTGCGGTACTTGTCGCGCAGTTGCTTGAGGAAGGCGCGCTTGGCCGGTACGTCCGTGGTCAGGCGCAGGGTGCCGTAGGCGATGGCATAGCGATCATGCGGCTCGTTGCCCGGCGCGGCCCAGGACAGCTCGTTGTCGGCGAAGAAACCGATCAGCCAGGGGTCGTCGCGGTGGCCGCGGGCGGCGATGGCGATGGCGCGCTCGGCGGCCATGGCAAAGCGCGGATCGAAGGGATCGGGAATTCCGCCCCACCAGTCGTGGCCGGTGCTGATGGTGGCGTAGTCGCCGGAAATCGACAGCGGCACGGTGAACGGCATGCGCCTGGCGTCCCCCAGTTCCCCATCGCTCCAGTTGCCGATGGTGTTGAAGCCCCAGGCCCTCAGCCGGTCGATGCTGCGCGACGCCCAGCGCTCGACGGCGGCAGCGCGCTTGAGACGGTCGCATTCTTCCGCGGTCGGCGGTTCGGCGTCGCTTTTCGGCGCATCGCTCGGCGCGGCGGCGGCCGAGCCCGGCGCGCTCAGCTGCGTCTCGCTGCCCGGCACCACGACTTCCGGTTTCGGCGCGGGAGCGGCGGAGTCCGCAGTGAGCGCGGCGGGCGTGCAGCCCACGCACTCGCTGGAGCCGGCGCACGGCAGGTCGCCGTACTGACGCTCGAGGTTGGCGTTGTAGAAGTCGAACCAGCGTCCGCTGGCGTAGGCGCGGCCCTTGTTGGCGCCGGTGTCACTGCGGTTGTCGCCCTTGCCATAGAACCGTCCCAGCGGGCCGTCGGCGGGCGGCAGGTCGCTGAACATGCTTTCGCGACCCTCAACGTAGGTCTGGCTTTGCTGCAGCGTCACCGCGTTGACGCCGAGGGAGAAGTACGGATGGCCGTCCGGGGTCACCAGGTACCAGCGACCGTCCTGCTTGAGCGTATTGAAGAAGCCCTTGGCCGGGAACGAAGGGCCGCGCAGCCAGCCGCCATAACGATCCTGCTGCGGCAACTGCTGTTGCCACTTCTTGACCTGTTCCGCGTCCTTCGCCGCGGCGGCGCGCAGTTGCTCGTCGCTCTTGACCTTCTCCGGCCAGTTGCCGCGCGTGTATTGGCCGAAACCATCGACGATGCCCTTGTAGGCGTCGTGGAAATCCTGGTCGCCACGCACACCGAAGCGGCCGAGCAGGATGTTCTGCGCCACGTCCGGATTGCTCAGGGAAACCGTCACCGAACTGACCTGGGCGGGGTTCAGCTCACCCTCGACGGTATCCGCCAGGAGCAGCTTGCGGTCGCCCCGCGCCCACGGCATCGGCAGGCCGGCGCGCATGCCCAGCGCCCGCGGGGAGGTGGCCTGCAGCGGCACCAGTAGGGTCTGCGCCGGGCCGGCCGGCAGGGCGATGCGGGTGGTCAGCGCCTTGCCGTCGGCACTCTCGATGCGCACGTCGACGGTCAGTGCCCAGTCCATCGCGCTCTGCAGGCGCAGGCTCATGGCACGCATCTGCGACCAGTCCCAGGTGCCTTGTTGCGGGGTGAGGACGAGGCTGGGCTTCTGCGCCGGGTTGAACACCAGGCGGCGGAGGATTTCACCCTCCGGGGTGCTTTCCGCGGTCAGTTCGGGAAAGAACGCATCGTTGGTCTGCACCTTCACCACGTCGGTGGGGCGGACGAAGTTGAACAGCACCTGCGGCGCCGGCTCAGGAACCGCCGCCGGCGCGGCGGCGGGTTCGGACGCGGCGAGCGCCGGCGCGCTCAGCAACAGGGCGAACAACATGGACAACGAGCGGTGAATCATGAGGCGGTATCTCCATTACGACCGGCAGTAGACAACGATGTCGGGAAAGAATGCCCAATCCCTGGTGCAGCGGGCGTTCGCCCTCAGGCAATTTCACGGCGGAACGGCGGCAGGGCATTGAGGATCGCCTTGCCGTAGCGCTGGGTGACCAAGCGACGGTCGAGCAAGGTGATGGTGCCGCGGTCGGCTTCGGTACGCAGCAGGCGGCCGCAGGCCTGGATCAGGCGCAGCGAGGCGTCCGGCACGGCGATCTCCATGAACGGGTTGCCGCCGCGCGCCTCGATCCATTCCGACAGCGCCGCTTCCACCGGGTCGTCCGGCACGGCGAAGGGAATCTTGGCGATCACCACGTGCTCGCAGTAGGCGCCCGGCAGGTCGACGCCTTCGGCGAAGCTGGCGAGGCCGAACAGCACGCTGGCCTCGCCGTCGTCGACCCGCGCCTTGTGCTTGTTCAGGGTTTCCTGCTTGGACAGGTTGCCCTGGATGAACACACGCTTGCGCCAGTCGCGCTCGAGCCCGTCGAAAACGTCCTGCATCTGCCGCCGCGAGGAGAACAGCACCAGGGTGCCGCGCGCGCCTTCCACCATCTGCGGAAGTTCGCGGATGATCGCCGCGGTGTGCGCGGCGGCGTCGCGCGGATCGGCTTTGAGGTCCGGCACCCGCAGCACGCCGGCGTCGGCATGCTGGAACGGGCTCGGCACGATGGCGGTGACCGCGGCCTTGGGCAGCCCGGCACGCATGCGGAAACGGTCGAAGGTGCTCAGCGCGGTGAGCGTTGCCGAGGTCACCAGCGCACCGTAGGCGACGTTCCACAGGTTGCGCCGCAGGGTCTCGGCGGCCAGGATCGGGCTGGCGTTGACCTCGATGTCGTAGAGCGCGCCGCTGTCGGCGAGGGTCAGCCAGCGTGCCATCGGCGGGCTGTTCTCCGGGTCCTCGGCGGTGAACGCGGTCCACAGCTCCCAGTTGCCCTGGGCGCGCGCCAGCAGGCTGCCGAACAGCGGGTACCATTCCTCGGCCTGGTGGCTGGCGATGCCCAGGCCAGGCTCCCCGTCCATCGCCTGCTTGAGCAGCTCGGCGAGCCGGGTGAACACGTCGGTGAGCTGGGAAAAGCCCTTCTTCAGCTCGATGCCCAGCTCGCGCAGGTGTTCGGGCACCAGGCCGCCGACGAAGCGATGGCGCGGCCGCTCGCGGCCCTCCATGTCTTCCCCGGCCTTGAAGTCGGCGAGCTGTTCGCAGGCGGCGAACATGAACTGCTGCTGGCTGCGCAGCTCGCGGGTCAGCTCCGGGACCTTCTCGATCAGCCGGCCGAGTTCGCCCGGCAATGGGTGCTGGGCGAGCAGCTTGGTCAGGTTCTTCTCCATCTGCGCCAGCCAGTCGGCGGTGGAACGCAGGCGGGTGAAATGGGCGAAATGGCCGATCGCCTTGTCCGGCAGATGGTGGCCTTCGTCGAACACGTAGAGCGTGTCGCGCGGATCGGGCAGCACCGCGCCGCCGCCGAGGGCGAGGTCGGCGAGCACCATGTCGTGGTTGGTGACGATCACGTCGACCTTGGTCATGCCTTCGCGCGCCTTGTAGAAGGCGCACTGCTGGAAGTTCGGGCAATGCCGGTTGGTGCACTGGCTGTGGTCGGTGGTCAGCCGCGCCCAGTCCTGGTCCTCCAGCGCTTCGGGCCAGGAGTCGCGGTCGCCGTCCCAGCGGTTGCCGGCGAGCTTCTCGATCATCTGGTTGAACAGCTTCTGGCTGTTCTCGTCGACGTCGATCTTGAAGCCGTCTTCCTCGAACAGCTGCGCGGTGGCGCTTTGCGCCTGGCCTTCCTGCAGCAGCATGTCGAGCTTGGACAGGCACAGGTAGCGCCCGCGCCCCTTGGCCAGGGCGAAGCTGAAATTCAGGCCGCTGTTGCGCATCAGGTCCGGCAGGTCCTTGTGCACGATCTGCTCCTGCAGCGCGACCGTCGCCGTGGCGATCACCAGGCGCTTGCCGGCCGCCTTGGCGATGGGAATGGTCGCCAGCGCGTAGGCCACGGTCTTGCCGGTGCCAGTGCCCGCCTCGACCGCCACCACCGCCGGATCGCTGTCGCGGCGGTTCTCGTCGTCGGTGGAAATCGCGCCGAGCACCTTTGCCACTTCGGCGATCATCAGGCGCTGGCCATAGCGCGGCTTCAGCCCCTTGGCTTCGAGAAAACGGGAATAGGCGCCCTGGATCTGGGACTTGAGTTCGGTGCTGAGCATGGGCGTCGGAAAGCCGGAGGGCTGGATAAATTTTCAGTATTTCGAGCGGGCCGCTATGATAGCGCGCGTTTCGCCAGAGGGGTGTTCACAAAAGCGGCGGGCGACGGACAGGCACGTTGAAATCCGCCGGCAACACGACCTGTACCTATCCTGAATGGCGTTTTTTGGCTGGTCCCGACGCCGTATCGCCACATCCAATGATTTGTCCCAAACCTTCGGAGATGGCCCGAATGACGCTCTACGCCCTGGTTTACGCCCTTCACGTACTCGCCGCGCTGGTCTGGGTGGGCGGCATGTTCTTCGCCTGGATGATCCTGCGGCCCGCCGCGGTCGTGGCGCTGGAGCCGCCGCAGCGGCTGCGCCTGTGGCTCGAAGTGTTCCGCCGGTTCTTCGTCTGGGTGTGGGTGACGGTGCTGATCCTGCCGGTCAG
>NZ_DJTK01000070.1:0-36570 GCF_002438225.1 Pseudomonas sp. UBA6310
ACTCAGCCCGGGACAGACCAAAAGCTTGAAGCCACTCGGCAAATAGGTGAAGCGTTCCATATCAACAGGGAGTTTAAAAATGGAATCAGCACGACTTATAACTTTATATCTCCTAATCATCATGCTGAGTGGTTGCACTAGCACGTACTATGCTACGAATGTAGATTCTTTGGCTGCACCCGATGCCACCCAGAAAAACCGTTATATTCTTCTCCCAGGCATGGAAGAAGTCCATGAGGATGATCTTCAATTCATGGAGTTCGCCAAGTATGTAAATAAGATCTTGCAGCAGAAGGGTTTCATTAAAGCCCCAAGCTCGGATTCGGCGGACATCGCTATCGCTCTAAGCTATTCAGTAGGCGACCCAGAGTTTTACAACTACAGCTACACAGTCCCTACTTGGGGGCAAACCGGTGTAGCAGCATCTAATACCGTCGGTACGGTTTCAGCTTTTGGCAATACCGCGACTTATAGCGGCACTACAACTTACACCCCTACTTATGGCATTACTGGCTCGCAGCCCCATACAGGAACAGATATCCTTTATTATAGGGATGTAAGACTGGCTGCTTACGACCTGACGAGCTACAGCGAGTCTCAACCAATGAGGCAGGTGTGGATATCAAAAGCGTATAGTGTTGGGTCCAGCGGAGATCTGCGAAAAGTGTTTCCATACATACTTGTGTCCATGAAAAATCTCATTGCCACAAACTCTGGAAAGAAAATAAGAGTTACTTTGAAAGAGAATGACAAAGCAGTTCAAGAGCTACTTACTCCTTAACAAGCAGCGAGGTAGCCTAAACACCTCGCCCGTGGAAAAGGCTGCGCCATGTGCACCATGGACGCCGGCGCAGTGGTTGCGGTGCGCGCGGCGCACCCTACGGGCTCAGGCCTTCAAGCAGGCGAACAGCGCATTCCCCGACGTCGCGCCCCAGCGAATCAGCTTCTCGTAGCGAGGTAGCCCGGACCTCCGCAGGGCGCGGTTCTCTACCCCGTGCAAAAGGCTTCGCCATTTCCACCCTACGGGGCTACCACGGCGAATGAAAAGAGCGTCATCCACCCTGCCAGACCCCGTCCTTGACCACCTCGGCTCGCATCCCTACGCTAGCCACTGGCGCCTAAGAAACGCCTTCACGTAGCGGCCCTGCCCGCATCCGACATTCGCGGCTTTTTTGTGCCTACGGCTTGCCCGTGTGCGCAAGAAAAACACCTCTGATATGTCGGGAGTGGGCTAATACAAGACCCGAAAGGGGAATACGTCCGGCCCTCTACGTGGGGTTTCTTAGCTCCCGGCACCCAGCCCTAAGAAAGCTGGTCAATTCACGTAGAGGTAATGGATATGCCAACTCAACCCGCATCCCCCGCCATACCCGCCCTCCCCGGCGAAACCCTGATCCCGACGACGTTCACCCGCCACCGCCGCCAACTACGCGCTCTGCTCCTCGAACCGCACTGCTGGTTCAGCGCCCGCGACCTGGGCCGACTGATCGGCCAACCGCACCTGGAAGAACGCGTTACACGTACTCTGGATGCCGACCAGTTGCTCGATGCCGTGCTGCTCAACACCCACGGCCAACCCGAGACGACCCGGCTGATCAGCGAGTCCGGCGTTTACGCCGCGCTGATCCACTACTACCACCCGGAAAACCGCTGCATTCGTCGCTGGCTCAGCGCCGACGTAGTTCCGGCGCTGCGCGAGGAAGAGCCGACGAACACTCACCGCCCGCGTCGCGAAAGCCGCCAGGGTTTGTCGCTGCTGCACTGGCAAGGCGATGTATGGGTGCCGTACCGGCCCGGTTAGCCCATAGGGCGGATTCAGCGAGGTCGCCTGGACTCCGCTCTGCGCGGAAAAGGCTTCGCCATTTCCATCCTACGTAATCGTAGGGTGCGCCATGCGCACCATGGAGGCCGACACAGTGGTTGCGGTGCGCGCGGCGCACCCTACGGGCTCACGCCTCCACGCAGGCGAACAACACATTCCCCGACGCCGCGCTCCAAGCGAGGTCGCCTGGACTCCGCTCCGCGTGGAAAAGGCTTCGCCATTTCCACCCTACGTGACCGTAGGGTGCGCCATGCGCACCATGGAGGCCGGCGCGGTGGTTGCGGTGCGCGCCGGGCTCAGACCTTCACGCAGGCGAACAGCGCATTCCCCGAGGTCGCGCCCCAGGGAATCAGCTTCTCGTAGTCGTGCTCCAGCACATGCACCTCGAAGTACGGCGCCAGCAGTGCCTGCAACTCGGCGAAGCTCACCGCCACCATCGGGTGTTCGTCGTTCCAGACCTGGGTTTCGCCGGCCGCCGTGCGCTCGATGCGCAACCTCAGCGATTGCCGCTCGCCCTCGCCGCTGTAGTGCCAACCGGAGCTGAAGCCGAACAGGCCGTCGGCGTGGCGGGCGCTGTGGGAGACGAAGGAGGCGTTGTCGATCATCTGCTTGTCGACGGCGTTGAAGCAGAACACCCCGCCGCGCTCCAGCGCGCCATGCGTGTGGGCGATGCAGGCCTTTAGCCGGTCAATGCTGCCGCTGTAGTGGATCGAATAGAGGAAGCAAGTGATCAGGTCGAGCGGCTCGCTCACGCTGAAAGCGCACATGTTCTGCAGGGAGAACTGCGCTTCCGGGCAGCGCTGGGCGGCGCGGTCCAGCATCGGCTGGTTGATGTCGAGGCCGCCACTGCGGTAGCCGGCGTCGATGAAATGGCGGACGTGCGGCCCGGTTCCGCAGGCCAGGTCGAGGTGGCGTCTGCCGCCGTTGCCGAACAATTGCTGCAGGCGCTGGACACAGTGGCTTTGCGCGCGATAGTCGATATCGGCGCACATCAGATCGTAGTAACCCGACAGGTCGGTATAGAGCGCGTTGCCGGGCATGGGGGTCTGGATTCGGACGGAAATGAGGGCGCGCATCATAGCCCAGCGCCTGCGCGGCGATGGGCTTTCCTGGCGGGAGGGATGAAACCGGCGGATGGAAACTCGTATTGCGGCGTCACCCGGTGGTGAGTGTTCGGGATGATCGACCGCCCAGCCGTTACAATGCCGCGCCCAACCGCCCTCGCCCCACCGGAGCCCGTTCGCCGATGTTCACCCTCGTACACCTGGAAAACCCGCCGCCAGAATCGCTGAAGAGCCAGGTTCTGCAGATGGTGGTGGATTACTTCAGCGACATCAGCCCGGTGTCGCTGACGCCGAGCAATCCGCTGTTCCAGCTCTACCAGTACGTGATCGGCTACGAGGTCCACCTCTACCTGCAGGCGATGGACGCCGCGCAGGAGACCGGTGCGCGGCTGATCCTCGCGCTGGACGATGCGGACCCGTCGCAGGTGCTGGGCTTCGCCCTCTATCTGCCGGCAAAGGACGATCCGCAGGCCTGCACGCTGGTCTACACCGCGGTGCAGGCCAGCCACCGCCGGCGCGGTATCACCCGGGCGATGCTGCAGCACATGAGCGCGCGGCATCCGCATGCCGAGCTGGCCTGCGCGGCGGGCAAGGTGCCGATGTTCGAGGCCATGGGCTTCCAGGTGCTGGCGGCGCGCGGACCGCAGGTGCTGCTGAACGCCTGGAACCAAGCCTCGGACGGCCTGGTGGCGGTGCAGGACCTGGAGCCGATCTTCCAGTCGAAAGAGGTCCGGCAGATCCATGCCTACCTGGTGCAGCAGCACGGCAAGAAGGCCATGAGCGACGCCGAGAAGAAGCGCGACCGTCTGCTCGACCAGATGGCCGCGCAAGCCCAGGCGCTGGTCGAGAACCGCCTCGGCGCGCGCCGCCTGCATTGAGTGGCCTGGCCTTTCGCGCGTAGCCCGGTGGAACTCGGTGCGCGCGGCGCACCCTACGGAAGTGCGTGCGACACGCAGCCCCGTTACTCCCGAAGACCGTAGGGTGCGCCGTGCGCACCGATGCGTTTCCCCGATGGTCACCCAGTGCGCGCGGCGCACCCACCGGAAGTGCGTGCCACACGCAGCCCCGTCACTCCCGAAGACCGTAGGGTGCGCCATGCGCACCGATGTATTTCTCCAATGTTCACCCGGTGCGCGCGGCGCACCCTACGGAAAGTGCGTGCGACACGCATACCCGTCACTCCCTAAGACCGTAGGGTGCGCCATGCGCACCGACGCATTTCTCCGGTGATCACCCGGTGCGCGCGGCGTACCCACCGGAAGTGCGTGCCACACGCAGCTCCGTCACTCCCGAAGACCGTAGGGTGCGCCATGCGCACCGATGCATTTCTCCGTAATCACCCGGTGCGCGCGGCGCACCCTACGGAAAGTGCGTGCGACACGCATACCCGTCACTCTCGAAGACCGTAGGGTGCGCCATGCGCACCGATGCACTTTTCCGGTGGTCGCCAGGTGCGCACGGCGCACCCTACTGGGTTGCGTTCGGGGCGCGCGCGGCTCCTCCTGTCACGCAAGATCCCCAAGCCGCCGTCGCCCGGCTAAAATGCGCGGCTACCGTGCCACGCCTGATAAAAGAAAACGCCCATGTCCTTGCCCAAGCATCATCTGGAACTGCTCAGCCCCGCCCGCGACGCGGGGATCGCCCGCGAGGCCATCCTGCATGGGGCGGACGCGGTGTACATCGGCGGGCCGAGTTTCGGCGCGCGGCACAATGCCGAGAACAGCGTCGCGGATATCGCCGCGCTAGTGGAATTCGCCCACCTGTTCCACGCCCGCGTGTTCGTAACCCTCAACACCATCCTGCATGACGACGAGCTGGAGCCGGCGCGCGCGCTGATCCACCAGCTCTACGATGCCGGCGTCGATGCGCTGATCGTGCAGGACATGGGCGTGCTGGAACTGGACATCCCGCCGATCGAGCTGCACGCCAGCACGCAAACCGACATCCGCACCCTGGAACGGGCCAAGTTCCTGTCCCAGGCCGGCTTCTCGCAACTGGTGCTGGCCCGCGAGCTGAACCTGCAGGAAATCCGCGCGATGGCCGATGCGGTGGATTCGGCCATTGAGTTCTTCATCCACGGCGCGCTCTGCGTGGCGTTCTCCGGGCAGTGCAACATCTCCCACGCGCAGACCGGGCGCAGCGCCAACCGTGGCGACTGCTCGCAAGCCTGCCGCCTGCCGTACACGCTGAAGGACGACCAGGGCCGCGTGGTGGCCTTCGACAAGCACCTGCTGTCGATGAAGGACAACAACCAGAGCGCCAACCTGGGCGCGCTGGTGGATGCCGGCGTGCGCTCGTTCAAGATCGAGGGGCGCTACAAGGATGTCGGCTACGTGAAGAACATCACGGCCTACTACCGCCAGCAGCTGGATGCGCTGCTGGCCGGGCGCCCGGACCTGGCGCGGGCGTCCAGCGGACGCACCGAGCACTTCTTCCTGCCCGATCCGGACAAGACCTTCCACCGCGGCAGCACCGACTACTTCGTCAGCGAGCGCAAGGTGGACATCGGCGCCTTCGATTCGCCGACCTTCACCGGTCTGGCGGTGGGCGAGGTGCTCAAGGTCGGCAAGCGCGACCTGATCGCCAGCACCACCGAGCCGCTGTCCAACGGCGACGGCCTCAACGTGCTGGTCAAGCGCGAGGTGGTCGGCTTCCGCGCCAGCGTGGTCGAGCAGTTGCAGGCCTTCGAGGAAGACGGCGCGCCGCGCTGGCAGTACCGCGTCGAGCCCAACGAAATGCCCGCCGCGCTGCGCCAGCTGCGGCCGAACCATCCGCTCAACCGCAACCTCGACCACAACTGGCAGCAGGCGCTGCAGAAGACCTCCGCCGAGCGCCGCATCGCCGTGCGCTGGCAGGTGCAATGGAGCGAGGCGCGCCTGGAGCTGACGCTGAGCAGCGAGGACGGCGCGCAGGTTTCGCTCGGCCTCGACGGCCCCTTCGGCGCGGCGAACAAGCCGGAGCAGGCGCTGGAGCAGCTGCGCGATGCACTGGGCAAACTGGGCACCACGATTTACCACGCCGAAGCGGTGGAGATCGTCGCGCCGCAGGCGTTCTTCATCCCCAATTCGCAGCTCAAGGCGCTGCGCCGCGACGCCATCGAGGCGCTGACGGCGGCCCGCGTCGCCCTGCATCCGCGTGGCGGGCGCAAGGCGGTAAGCACGCCACCGCCGGTGTACCCGGAGGCGCACCTGTCGTTCCTCGCCAACGTCTACAACCAGAAGGCGCGGGACTTCTACCACCGCTACGGCGTGCAGCTGATCGACGCGGCCTACGAGGCCCACGAGGAAACCGGCGAGGTGCCGGTGATGATTACCAAGCACTGCCTGCGTTTCTCCTTCAATCTCTGCCCGAAGCAGGCCAAGGGCGTCACCGGCGTGCGCACCAAGGTCGCGCCGATGCAGCTGGTGCACCAGGACGAAGTGCTGACCCTGAAGTTCGACTGCAAACCGTGCGAGATGCACGTGATCGGCAAGATCAAGGGCCACATCCTCGACCTCCCGCTACCGGGCGCCAACCGCAACGTGGTCGGCCAGATCACCCCGGAAGACCTGCTCAAGACCATCCGCAAACCGGCCTGACCACCCTTCGCCCTCGTTGAGCGAGGGCGACTCTTCCGGCGTCTCCCTTTCCCCAGCCCGCTGCCGGGTGGTGGGAGGCGATTGATCCGCAGGTTTCGCCGCTGCCGTCTGCGTCGCCGCAGAGGCCCGGCGACAACCATCGAAAGGGCCGGCCGCGCGGGCCTGGGCGGCGTCAGTGGGCAAGAACGGCGGAAAACGCTTCGCGGTTTTCCACCCTACGGCGCGCCGAACACCTGGGTCCAGTAGATGCCGGCGTCGCTGCGCGGGTCCACGGCGTAGGCGGCGCCCATTTCGCTGAAGGCCGGATTCATGATGTTGGCGCAATGCGCCGGGCTGGCCAGCCAGCCGTCGACTATGGCCTTGGGCGCGTCGTCGCCGGCGGCGATGTTCTCGCCCAGCGCGCTCCAGGTGTAACCGGCGCGCAGCGCACGCTCGTCGGCCTGGCTGGAATCGCTGCCGCGGTGGGAGAAGAAGTTGCCGTTGGCCATGTCGCGGCTGTGCGCCAGCGCCGACTCGGCCAGCGCGGCGTTCCAGGCCAGTGGCGCCACCGCGGTGAAGTTCGTGCCGCCGCATTGCCGCGCCTGCCCGCGGGCCGTGTTGACCAACTCCAGCACCGCGCGCCCCGCCGCCTCCCAGTCGCCCAGCCCGCCGGAAAGCAGCGGCCGCGCCAGCACCACGCGCCAGTCACTGGCGCTGCGCGACACGCCGACATCGATGTATTGCGCGCCCAGCAGCTGCGCACAGAATTTCTGCCGCAGTGCGCTCATCGCCGCCTCGGCGTTGTCCGGCCCGGACAGGCGAATCAGTTGCAAGGCCGCCGCTGGGTAGCCGTTCTGGCTCAGCGCCTGCTGCAGATCGTCGATATCGGTCGCCGTCGGCGCGGCCAGGCGCAGATCGAGCGACAGCGGCCCCACCGCCACCGTCTGCGCCGCGCACCCCTGCGGCTCGCCGCGGTAGGCGTTGATCAGCGCCAGCAACTGCGCCTCGTCGTCCGCCTGCGCGGCACCCAGGTTCAACAAGCCGGCCAGCAGGAGGCTGAAACAGATCAGGCATCGGCGCATGGAGACTCCTTCAGGATCGGTAGGACAACCCATGATGCGCGAGGCGATGGCCGGCGTCACCGGTGGCAAACGACGAAGGAGGGATCGAGCGTGACGAGAAAAGCCGCGGGAAAGCGGAAAACCCGAGCGCCTTCCGCCTCGGATCTAAAGCGCGGCCGGGCGGGCGAAGCGGTAGCTGGCGACGCAGCAGAGCGTGAGCCCGACGAGGGCGAACAGGCCGCCGGCGATGCCGATGCCGGGCAAGCCGAGGTGCGTGCTGACCAGGCTGCCGAGCAGGGCGCCGCCGCCGATGCCGACGTTGTAGATGCCGGAGAACAGCGCCATCGCCACGTCAGTGGCGTCCGAGGCCAGGTTGAGCACCTTCGCCTGCAAGGCCAGGCTGAAGCACATGATCGAGATGCCCCAGACCACGCTGAGCACGCTTAGGCACGCGGCGTTGCGCGCGGCGGGGAGCAACAGCAGCAGGCACAGCGCCAGGGCGGCGATCGCGGCGATGCTGAAGCCATTCGGATAGCGCGCGCTGTAGCGGCTGAACAGCAGCGAGCCGAGGGCACCGGCACCGCCGAAGAGCAGCAGCAGGACCGTGGTCATGTGTTCGCTGAGGTGGGCGACCGTCCTGGCGAAGGGTTCGATGTAGCTGTAGGCGGTGAATTGCGCGGTGATCACCAGCGCGGTGAGCACGTACAGCGACACCAGCGCGGGGCGCTTGAACAGCAGCGGAAGGCTTCGCAGCGAACCGGAATTCTGGCTCGGCAGCAGCGGCAGGCTTTTCATCAGGCAGATCACGGTCAGCGCGGAGACCAGCGAAATCGCCATGAAGGTGGTGCGCCAGCCCAGCGCTTCGCCGAGCACGCGCCCGAGCGGAATGCCCAGCACCATCGCCAGCGAAGTGCCGGTCGCCAGCAATCCCAGCGCCTGCACCTGCTTGCCCTGCGGCGCCACGCGCACCGCCAGCGAGGCGGTGATCGACCAGAACACCGCGTGCGCCAGGGCGATGCCGATCCGGCTGACCACCAGGGTGGTGAAATTCCAGGCGACGCTGGACAGCAGGTGGCTGGCGATGAACAGCAGGAAGACGAAGGTCAGCAGCCGACGCCGCTCGATGTTGCGCGTCAGCAGCATCATCGGCAGCGAGGCCAGCGCCACCACCCAGGCGTAGATCGTCAGCATCAGCCCGACTCGGGTCGGCGGCATGTCGAAACTGACGCCGATGGCGCTGAGCAACGCTACCGGGACGAACTCGGTGGTGTTGAAGATAAACGCGGCCAGGGCCAGCGCGACGACGCTCAGCCAGGACCCGGCAGAGGCATTCACAGGGGTATTCATGTCGGCGATGTCTGACGCTCGTGGAAGGCTGCGGGCGCATCCGCCGGCGTGTAGGACGACGATTAATGGCGCGTGCGAAACCTTCGGGAAAGGAATTCCTGCCGGCGAACCATTCCCTGCGGCAGACGCCGCCTGCGTAGCGTTTCCGGGGAAGCCGGCGGCTACGAACGCAGAGGAAGGTCGGTGAAAAAGGCAGAGGCAGGAGGCAAAGGCGCGGATTCTACGCCCGCCCCGCCCGGCTCAACAACCGGGCTTTCAGGCCTTCCGTCGTGTTCTGCGGGAGTGTGAAGTCCGGTCCGAGGGCGAGGCGGTGATCCGCCTCGCCGTTCTGCCGGCCTACTTCAGGAAGTAGTTCTTCGCGTGTTGCTGTTCCGCGGCGGTCGGCTTGTAGCTCACCCACTGGTCGTCGGCGTTGCGCTTGTAGCGAACCACGCCGTTCTCCACATCGAACTCGTAGAACGGATAGACCTCGCGCAGGTTGTAGAACATCGCCGGAGCAAAAAACAGGATATCGGCGGCCAGATAGCCACCGTTGAATTTCAACGGGATCAGGCCGTACATGGGCTCCATCCCTTGCTTTGTGGCCTTGAAGCGGTAATGGCCGAAGCTGGTGGCGTTGTAGGTTTTCTTGACCGGGCTGCCGAGGGCGAGCGGAGCCTCATCGTTGACCGCCACGGTCAGCTGCGGGTCGGTCGAGCGAAGCGATGTGGTGGCCGTGCAGGCACTCAGAAGAGCCGCGAGGGAAGTGCGAAGAAGCTGGCTTTCATGATCATTCCATTGAGTCCATCGGGAAGTGACGGACAGCCTTTGCCTCAGGCGTTTCCTGATTCGACCGGCCATCCGTGGCGGGGCGCGAGTATAGGGCAGCAAGAAATGGAGGGCCAATAGCTATCCCGGCGGATGATCGATGCCCGCTGCGACACGTCCGTTCCTCCCGCGACGCTTGAACAACCCGGCAATTCCGGTAGCCTCGGCAGTCCATTAGAAAAGGAGTACCCCCAATGGCCCGAGCCACTGCCCGCCACATCCTGGTTGCCAGCGAAGCCAAGTGCAACGAACTGAAAGCCGCCATCGAGGGCGGTGCCGACTTCGCCCAGGTCGCCAAGGACAACTCCACCTGCCCGTCCAGCCGTCAGGGCGGCGACCTCGGCTCGTTCGGTCCCGGCCAGATGGTCAAGGAATTCGACACCGTCGTGTTCAGCGCGCCGATCAACGTCGTGCAGGGCCCGGTGAAGACCCAATTCGGCTATCACCTGCTGGAAGTCACCAGCCGCCAGGACTGAGTCCACGGCCGCGCGTTGCAGCCACACGCTGCAACGCCACCCTCGCCGCGGCGTCCTGCATCGGCCTGTTTCGCCTTCATTGCGCCGCGACCGGATTGAAGAAGCGAACCTTCACGTCCTCCGCCAGCAACGATTTCGACCCTTCCTTGAACGCCAGGTAGTGCGACGTTCCCTTGTGCTCGTCGAACGCCGCGCGGTCGCGATAGACCTCGTGGAACATCACCTGATCGCCGCCGCTCTCCGGCAGGAGGATGTCGAACGCCAGGCAGCCCTCCTCCTTGTCCAGCGCGCCGCCGGCATCGATCTGGCCGAAGGCGAGGAAATCGGCGAGCGAGCCGGGTTTGAGGGTGAACTCCGCGATGACGACGAATGGCTTGGCTGACATGTCTTTCTCCGATTGAAATCCGCTTCGCGGGGCCAGGCAGCAGGATAACGCCTGCCTGCGGTTTGGCCGCGCAGGACGTCAGACCACGACGGCCAGGCCGGGGTTGCCGGTGCCGTCCGTCCTGCCGCTGAATCCCCGCGGGTGGCGCGCGGTCCAACCTGCACACCCACTCACGAGGAAGCGCCATGGGACTGCTCAGCTCCATCCTGGAAAAACTCGGCATCGGCCATCACGACGAGGTGCCCAACCTGAAGGTCGGTCCGGACGACTCGATCATGGATTCAGGCGGGCCGACCGCGACCTCCAATGCGACCACCGTGCCCGGCCAGTCGCCGGCGCAAAGCGCCGCTCCGGTGAGCGCCACGCCGGTGGATGTTTCCGCCCGGCTCAACGAGATGGCCGCGCAGCACGGCGAAACGCTAAATTGGCGCACCTCCATCGTCGATCTGCTCAAGCTGCTCGGGCTGGACAGTAGCCTGCAGGCGCGCAAGGAGCTGGCCACCGAGCTGGGTTGCCCGGCCGACAAGATGGCCGATTCCGCACAGATGAACATCTGGCTGCACAAGGCGGTGCTGAACAAGCTCGCCGAGAACGGCGGCAACGTTCCGGCGGACCTGCTGAACTGAACATCCGGCCCGGCCAACGCCGGGCTGGATTTGCCAGCCTCCCCGTTTAGAATCGCCGTCTCGATCACCTCGCGACGGCGCCCTGATGGCAAAACTCCATACCCTGATGATCTCGGCGGCCTGCCTGCTGGACGCCGACGGCCGCCTGCTGCTGGTGCGCAAGCGCGGCACCTCGGCCTTCATGCTGCCCGGCGGCAAGCTGGAGGCCGGCGAAGACGCCCTGGCGGCGCTGTGCCGGGAACTGCAGGAAGAGTTGGGCCTGACGTTCGCGCGCAGCGCCTTCACCGCGCTGGGCCGCTTCGAAGCGCCCGCCGCCAACGAGCCGGACACCTGGGTCCGCGCCGAGGTATTTACCGGCACGCTGGACGAGCCCGTGAGCGTAGCCGCCGAACTGGACGCACAGCGCTGGCTAGTTCGCGGCGAACCCTGGCCGGAAGACCTGGCGCCGCTGCTGCGTCTTCACGTGCTGCCGGCGCTGTGGCCCTCGCCGGCGACTACGCGCCAGGACTTCCATCGCCAGCATGCCGACGACGCACGCCGCGAGGCCGAGCGCCTGCTCGCCGAACGCGCCGCCTGGGGCCCGCGCTGGCCCGCCTGGGTCGCTACCCAGCTCTACGCGCTTAGCCCTGCACCTTATGCGGCGATGGTGCGCCGCGAGCTGGAACGGCTGGCTGCCGAGTGATCCGGCAACCCGCGTGAACGAGCCCGTTCAATCCCCGTCCAGCGACGGCCCGATCAGCGCGGCCAGCTGTTCGTAGACGCCGGGCGCGGCCACCAGGTAGGGATTGCCGTCGAGCAGGCCGTTGTTGCGGAAGAAGTCGTTGCGGCGGCCGCCGGCTTCCTGCACCAGCACCAGGCCGGCCATGCAATCCCAGCTCTTCAGTTCGGTTTCGTAGTAGCCGATCAGCCGGCCGGCGGCGACGTAGGCCGTCATCAGCGCGCCGGAGCCGTTGCGGATGAACATCCCGCCCGAGGACAGCAGCCCCTGCAGGAAGGGAATGAAATGCGCCTTGCCGCGCGGGTGGAAGGTGCCGACTCCGGTCAGCCCTTCGCTCACCTGGCGTGCGGCGCTGGCCCGGATCGGCGTGTCATTGACGAAGGCTCCGCGGCCGAGGCAGGCGTGGAACAGTTCGTCGTGATTGGGATCGGCGATGGCGCCGAGGGTCGGCTCGCCGTCGACCATCAGCCCGATGGACACGCACCAGGCGTGCAGGCCGTTGACGAAGCAGGCGGTGCCGTCGATGGGGTCGATGACCCACAGGCAGCGCGCCTGCAGATCGGCCGCACCGCCCTCCTCGCCGAGCAGTCCGTCCTCGGGAAACTCGCGGGACAGCTCGGCGCGGATGTACTCCTCGATCTGCCGGTCGGCGATGCTGACCATGTCCTGCTGGTCGCCGCCCTTGTGCATCACCGTCAGCGCCTCGCGGTCGCGGTAGAACGCCATGCCGCGTTGCGCCGCCGCCAGCGCCACGCGCTTGACCGCGGCGTAGCGGGCATCGAGGTCGACGTTCTGGGGAATTCGTGGAGCAGTCGGCATTGCGGTTCCTCGGGGGTGGCGGGACGGAGCGACAGCCTACCGCCCGCTCCGCCGTTCACCAAGCCGGCTGGCACCGCGCGAACGCGCCGGTCAGCCCTTGCGTGCCAGGTCGGCCAGCGCCTTGAGCTGCCCGGCGATGAAGTCGCGGGTGCCCTGGTCGGTGAGTTCGCCGGTCTGCGCGTCGACCTTTCCCGCCACCTGGCCGACCATCACTTCCGGCTTGTTCAACACCTGCGCGTTGAGGAAGACGAACACCTGGCGCAGGTGATATTGCGCACGCGCGCCGCCGAGCATGCCCGGCGAGGCGCTCTGAATCGCCACCGGTTTGCCGGAGAACGGAGTTTCCGGCAGGCGCGACAGCCAGTCGATGGCGTTCTTCAGTGCGCCTGGCACCGAGTAGTTGTACTCGGGCATGACCACGATCACCGCGTCAGCCTCGGCGATCGCCTTGCCCATCGCCAGCACCGCCGGCGGGAAGCCTTCCGCCTGCAGATCGGCGTCGTAATGCGGGAAGTCGCCGATCGAACCCAGCGCTTCGACACTGACGCCTTCCGGCGCCAGCGCCGGCAGGGCGCGCGCGATGATGCCGTTGAACGAGCCGCTGCGAAGGCTGCCGAGCAGCGTGACGAAGCGCAGGGTGGAGGTGTTTTGCATGGCGTTGTTCCTCGATTGGAAGGGTTCGACGGCGGGAGTGACGCTGTGCACAGGGTAATCGAAGCGGCGCCCGGCGCGCGCGGCGGATGCCAGGAGCAGCATTCACCCACACGGGATAATGCCGCGAGACGTCTGGCGCCTCTGCGGCAGTGCCGGCTCACTTCAGTCGTATGGCCTTTAGTGCGCAGGCGTCGTCGCCTGGCGCTGGGAATGCCCGACGATCACCGTCGGCAACGCATCGCCGTGGTCCTAGCTCCAGAGGGCATGGCGGTACCTGTCCTACCCGCCTGAGACTAGGCGCTCCTCCCCCAGCGGAAAATCGGACTTGAGCAGGGCATAGAGCAGGATATCGATGAAGGCATCGCCCTTCCTCATCGCCCCGCGCTGGCAGCCCTCGAACCGCATGCCGAGCTTCTGCAGCACCCGCTCGGAGGCCAGGTTGTAGCTGTAGCACTCGCCGTAGATGCGGTTCAGTTCCAGCTCGGCGAAGCCGTAGGCGATGATCGACCGTGCCGCTTCAGTGGCGTAGCCGCGTCCCCAGAACGGTACACCGATCCAGTAGCCCAGCGCCGCGCGTCGGTGTTTGCGAGAAATCCCGGCCAGACTCATCACGCCGACGATGACCTTCTCGCAGGTTATCGCCAGGCTTATTCCCTTTCCGTCGGCGAATGCCGGAGCGATGCCTTCGATCCAGCTCTGCGCATGCTGCAGATGATAGGGATGCGGCAGCGTCGAGGTGGTCGCCGCGATTGCAGGGTCGCTGGCCAGCGCCTGAATCCGCTCGGCATCGCTCATCTCCAGCGGCCGCAACAGCAGTCGCGGCGTATGCAGGATGGGCAGGGGCGCAGCCGTCACTTGACGACCTTAGGATCGTCGGCGCTACGCCGGCGCAAATGCGTCTGGCAGTAGAGGCCAATGGGCTTGCCTTCATCGTCATTGAAACTGATCCGCACCCGCCGGGCCGTGCCACGAACCATCAACTGCCTAACCTTGAGCGATTGCGACGAAATCCCCCGTTCACCAGTTGGCCCTGCACGCCCGGCACCAGCACGATGCTGATGTTGCGCCGGTCGCCGTAGTCGTCCTGAAGGTTCAGGTACACCCACTCGCCGGGATGACCGACCGCGCGGATGCTGAACAGGAAGTTGCCGCTCACGCCCTTCTCGGAGTTGGCGGCGGCGTAGGCAATGCTCTCGGGGACGTGTATGTCGCTGTAACGGATGGATGGCTTGTGCTCGCATCATCAGAGGCAGGAGCAGTACGGCGAGTCGTGAGAGCTTCATGTTTCATTCCTGCATGCAGTGATGGCATCGAATCCGCCCAGACCTGTTGCCTTGCCCACGGATATGTCCGAAAGGCTCGCTCCAGACAATTCCACGCAAGCGGAATGTGCGAACCAAGGGAGCCTCAAGAAATTAGCAGCGAAGGCAGGAATACATCAACAACGTACTAAATATCCCCAGAAACTAGGGATTCCATACGCTCGCCCAAGTCAGGAATCACCTGTCGAACACAGCCATTCGGCGTCCCCACGCCTGTAGCCGAACGGCGCTGGTATGCATGGCACCTGCACCTATTCTTGAGCTATCGCACCCGCCCTGGAGACATCCTATGGACATCGATTCACTGTTCGCCGAGCTGCATAACCTGCCCAGCGTGCCGAAGGTGGCGCAGGACCTGATCCAGCAATTCGACAATCCGTCATCCAGCCTGGACAGCGTGGCGCGCAACATCGAGCGCGATCCGGTGATCGCCGCCAAGGTGTTGCGCCTGGCGAATTCGGCACGCTTTCGTGGCTCGCGGGAATCGGCGAGCATCGAGGACGCGGCCATGCGCCTGGGATTCAACACCCTGCGCACGCTGGTGCTGGCGTCGGCGATGACAGGAGCGTTCAAGGCCGGTCCCACGTTCGATCTCAAGGGTTTCTGGACCGGAAGCTTCCGCGTCGCCAGCGTCTCGCGGCTGCTGGCCAAACTCACTGGCAAGGATCCCGACACCGCCTTCACCTGCGGGATGATGCACAACATCGGCGAGCTGCTGATCCAGACCGGCGCCCCGGAGTTCGCGGCGAAGATGAACGACCGACAGAACAACGCCTCCAGTCGCGCCGCGGAAGAGAACCTGCAGCTCGGCTTCGGCTATCCCGAAGTGGGCGCCGAACTGGCGCGCCGCTGGCGGCTGCCGAAGCTGATCCAGACCGCCATCGCCTACCAGGGCCGCCCCTCGCAGGCGCCGAGCGATTCGGAATACGCGCGTATCGTCGCCCAGGCGACGATCATCTGCGACGTCATCGCCAGCCACGGCGGCATCGGCGCCGACGTCGGCCAGGAGCTTTCCGGACCGCTGTTCGCCGGGCTGGACCTGAACAAGCTGCTGGCGGACCTCCCCGCCGTGATCGAAGCCGACAAGGCCTTCACCGAGCTTCTTGGCTGAGCGATGCAAACAAGGAGCCGGCGTCCCGCCCTGGCGCGGCAGGTCGCGGGCCGTTCGTTTCAGCGGCGCCAGTCGTCACGACCGTGCTGGCGATGCACGGGAACCGCCACGTAGCGCACCGGCTGCGGACGGTACGCCAGCGGACGCGGCGGCTGCCGGTAGGACAGCTCGCGGCGCGGCGGGTGGCGGCGATGCTCGTGGTCGTCATCCGAATCGGAGAGCACCGCGACCAGAACGGCGCCCACCGCGGCACCCGCGAGTGCGGGAACGATGTCGCTCTGATCGAATGCGGACGCGCCGCCAGCGAACACCAGGCATCCGGCAAGTGCACTGACCTGGAAGAATCGGCTGATCATGGACTTCTCCTCGTGGGAAAAGGGGTTGTTCCCCTGCAACCATCCGACAACGCCACTGCGTCAGCCGGTGTCAGCCATAAGTAAGGGGAAGGTAAACCTGCGATGCGCTCGATCAGGCGGCGCACGCCCCGCGAAGCGATCCAGCGATTAGCGGTCAATCGGGCCGAAGAGCGCATCGCCCTGCTGCTGGATCGCCCGCGCTTCGCGCTGCAGGTTCTTGCCGCTGAAGTCGCCCGGCGAAAGGGCCGCCGGGCATACGGCGAGGGGCGGGATCAGGGGGTGATCGCCACCTTCATCACGCCGTCGCGCTGGTTGGCGAACAGCTCGTAGGCCTTTTCGATGTCGTCCAGCTTGTAGCGGTGGGTCACCAGCGGCGTGAGGTCGACCCTGCCCGACGAGATCACTTCCATCAGCCGGCGCATGCGCTCCTTGCCGCCCGGACAGAGCGTGGTGACGATCTTCAGGTCGCCGAGGCCGGCCGCGAATGCGTCCAGCGGGATGCGCAGGTCGGTGGAATAAACGCCCAGGCTGGACAGCGTGCCGCCCGGACGCAGCACGCGCAGCGCGGCTTCGAAGGTGGTCTGGGTGCCCAGTGCCTCGATCGCGACATCCACCCCGCGGCCATCGGTGAGCGCCATGATCTGCGCCACCGGATCGCCCTGGCGGAAATCGACGATGTGGCTGGCACCGAGCTGGCGGGCCACGTCCTGGCGCGCCGGCAGGGTGTCGACGCCGATGATGGTGGTGGCGCCCTTGAGCTTGGCGCCTGCCACGGCGCACAGGCCGATGGGACCGAGGGCGAACACCACCACGGTATCGCCGATCTGCACCTTGCCGCTCTCAGCGCCGGAGAAACCGGTCGACATGATGTCCGGGCACATCAGCACCTGCTCGTCGCTCAGGGTATCCGGCACCGCGCCGAGGTTGGCCATGGCGTCGGGCACCAGTACGTATTCGGCCTGGCAGCCGTCGATGATGTTGCCGAACTTCCAGCCGCCGGTGGCGGTGAAGCCGTGCTTGCTGGCCGGGCCGTCCTGCGAGGCGCAGCCGCACAGGCAGGCGAAGCTGTGGCCGCTGGGGGTGATGGCGCCGGCGATCACCCGTTGCCCCTCGCTGAAACCGACGACCGAGGAGCCGAGCTTCTCGATGATGCCGACCGGCTCATGGCCCACCGTGAGTCCCTTGGCCACCGGGTACTCGCCCTTGAGGATGTGCACGTCGGTGCCGCAGATGGTGGTCGTGGTGATACGGACCAGCGCATCCAGCGGCCCGACCTCGGGGATCGGCTTGTCCTCGAGAACGATGCGGTTCTTCTCGACGAAGACGGCGGCTTTCATTTTCGGCATGACGTTTCCTCCTGAAATGTCCAGCCAGAGTAGACCAGCGATGTGACCGGCAGCGTCGCGTGTTCCCGCCGTCGGCAGCGGACAGCCGCCGGAGAAACCGGCTCGAACGGAGAGGTGAGGCATATGGACGCGGCGTCGGCAGGCGCGCCCGGCACGACGCGGGTGACACCGCCGGAGGGCGAATGGATGAGAACCATAGTCATCCACGCAGCGTCATTTGCTGGCAGAATCGTCGACGTTTTCCTGCACCTCCGCCCAGACGGAGGGCTGCGCCCCGCGTGTAAACCATCGAATCGACATCCAGCGAGGTTTACCCATGAGCATCACTTCCGCCGACATCTGCCACGCCGCCGATCAGCTCAACGGCTTCGTCGGGTTCAACACCAAGACCGGCAAGCACATCGTCCGCTTCAGCGAAGACTCCTTCGGCATGGATGTCGCCGAGGAGAGCATCACCCCGGCGTGCGAGTTCGTCTGGCGCGAACAGGACGAGCAGGTGATGAACCTGAGCCGCGTGCGCCTGCAGATCCTCCTCGAGCAGAACGTCAACGATCGCCTGAACGTGAGCGAACCGCTGCTGGCCTACATGCGACGCCAGGAACTGCCGGAAATCGCCGCGCAGCGGCGGCTCAAAACGGTCGAAGAAACGCCGGCGAACTGACCCCCGTTGGGCAAGGCGGCGCCCTGCTCGCGCATCGCCGCCCGTAACTCCTCAAAAGATAAAGCTCGGCGCTCGGCGCTAAGGCGCGGCCTCACCGAGCATCTGGCTGAGCACCGCGCGCAGCTTGCCGGGTTTCAGCGGCTTGTTCAGCAGCGGCGCGCCGAGTTTCTGCAGGTGCTGGCGGCATTCGCTGCTGCGGTCCGCGGTGATCATCACCGCTGGGATCGGCGCGTCGAAATGCGCGCGCAGGGCGCTGACCACCTGGCAGCCGAGCACGCCGTGGTCGAGGTGGTAGTCGGCCAGGATCACCTCCGGCGCGTGACCGCCGAGCTGGCGCAGGGCGCTGTCCTGGTCGAGCGCGGTGACCACCTCACAGCCCCACTGTCCGAGCAGCGCGGCCATGCTGTCGAGAATGCTCGATTCGTTATCCAGCACCAGCAGCCGCCGTCCCGGTAGCGGGTCGCCGATCAGCGGGCGACGCAGGCTGTCGCCACACGGCGCCTTCACCGGCGCCGCGGCCAGCGGCACGTCGACGCTGAACACAGAACCCCGCCCCGGCCAGGAGCGCACGCGTACCGGGCAGCCGAGGATGCCGGCGATGCGGTCGACGATGGCCAGGCCCAGACCGACGCCCTTGCGCTCGGCGGCACGACCCACGTCCAGCTGGTTGAACTCCAGGAAGATCGCGTCGAGCTGGTCCGCCGGAATCCCGCGGCCGCTGTCCCACACCTCCAGGCGCACCCGGTCGCCACGGCGCCGGCAACCTAGCAGGATGCGTCCGCGCGGCGTGTAGCGGCAGGCATTGCTGAGGAAATTGCGCAGGATGCGCGAGAGCAGGCGGATGTCGGTGCTCACCGTCAGCGGCGCGATGCGGGCGCGCAGTTGCAGACCGGCGGCCTCCGCCACGCCCTGGAACTCGGAGACCAGTGGCGCGAGCAGTTCGTCGAGGCTGTAGACGTCCAGGTCCGGCTTGACCGCGTGGTGGTCGAGCCGGGAGATGTCGAGCAGGTCGCTGAGCAGGTCCTCGGCGCCCTCCAGCGCCTGGTGCGCGCGCGCCACCAGGCCGTGCTCGGCCGCCGGCAGGGTCCGCTCGCGCAGGGTCGAGACCAGCAGCCGCGCGGCATTCAGCGGTTGCAGCAGGTCATGGCTGGCGGCGGCGAGGTACTTGTCCTTGCTGCGGTTGGCCGCTTCGGCGGCGTCCCGCGCCTCGCGCAACTGGCCGTTGAGGGTCTGCAGCTCCTCGGTACGCGCGGCGACCCGCTGTTCAAGTTCGTCGTTGAGGGTCTGCAGGCGCTGCTGGGCAAGGATGCGTTCGGTGATGTCGGCGACGAAGCCTTCCACCAGGTCGTCTTCCTCGGGCTTGAGCAGCAGGTTCATCAGCACGTCGACATAGCTGCCGTCCTGCCGGCGCTGGTTGCATTACCTGATTCACCCGAGGAGCTGAGCATGACTGCGGTCACCGGAGACATTCGCGTGCTGGTCGTCGACGACCACCCGCTGCTGCGCGAGGGGATCGCTGCGGTACTCGACCAGCAGCCCGACATCCACCTGGTCGGCGAAGCCGGCGACGGCAGCGAAGCCCTGGAACGCTTCCGCGCGGAACGCCCGGACGTGACCCTGATGGACCTGCAGATGCCGGAAATGAACGGTATCGAGGCGATCCGGGCGATCCGCGCGGAGTTCGCCGATGCGCGCATCGCCATCCTCACCACCTACCGGGGCGACGTGCGCGCGCTGCACGCGATCAAGGCCGGTGCCCAGGGCTATCTGCTGAAAAGCACGCTGCGCAAGGAACGGGTGGAGGCGATCCGCGCGCTGGCCGCCGGGCGCCGGCACTTTCCCGCCGAGATCGCCGCCGAGCTGGCGGAATCCCTCGGCCAGGAGGCCCTCAGCCCGCGCGAACTGCAGGTCCTGCAACGGGTGGCGCAGGGCGCGGCGAACAAGCAGATCGCCAACGAACTGGGCATCTCCGAGGACACCATCAAGGGCCACCTGCGCAGCATCATGGACAAGCTGAGCGCCAACAACCGCACCCACGCGGTCACCATCGGCATCCAGCGCGGCATCATCGAGCTCTGATCCGCCCCACTTTCGTGTCGTTGGCGAGCGCCTCGTCGTGGTCTGTCGGCGCCGCGCTCACGCCCGCATCATCCCTGCAGAGGCGCCCCTTCGAGCGCCGTTCATAGCCTGCGGAGCACGCCGATGCCCAGGAACGCCGTTCTGCCCTTCCCCGGCGGCCCCATTGCCACCGTGCTCGGCCTGCTCGACGATGCCGGCGCGGCGCTGCACAGCGACCGCGAAGCCGCCTGCCGCAGCCTGGCCCGCGCAATCGCACTGCTGCGTCGCGATGCCGACTTCGACAGCGGCGACAGCCGCGGCGGCCTCGCCGGCTGGCAGGTCAGGCGGCTCTCCAGCTACATCGACGAGCACCTGGACTGCGCCATCCGCACCCGCGAGCTGGCCGCGCTGCTCACGCTCAGCGTCAGCCATTTCACCCGCGCCTTCAAACAGGCCTTCGGCAGTCCTCCGCTGCTCTACGTGGCGCGCCGGCGCATCGAGGCGGCGCGGGAAATGATGCTCGCCACCGACGAATCGCTGACCCGCATAGCCCACGTGCACGGCTTCTGCGACCAGTCGCACTTCAGCCGCACCTTCCTCCGCGAGACCGGCATCACCCCGCAGGCCTGGCGCCGGCTGCATCGCTGCGGCTGAAGCCGACGGACAGGCCGCGCCCGCCGTCACTCCGGCTTGCGGTACAGCTCGATGATCGCCGAGAAGTCCAGGCCGCCGTGGCCTTGCAGGCTGAAGCCCTGGTAGAGCTGCTGCGCCAGGGCGCCGAGCAGCACCGGCTGGCGTACCGCGCGCGCCGCTTCGGTGGCTAGGCCGAGGTCCTTGAGCATCAGATCGCTGCCGAAACCGCCGCTGTAGCCGCGCGAGGCCGGGGCGTTCTCCAGCACGCCGGGGAACGGGTTGTAGGTGTCCGAACTCCAGCAACGCCCGCTGGACGTGTTGATGACCCCGGCCAGCACCTTGGCGTCCATGCCCAGCGCCACGCCCAGGCTCATCGCCTCGGCCACGCCGATCATCGAGATGCCCAGCAGCATGTTGTTGGCCACCTTCGCCACCTGGCCGTTGCCGCTGTCGCCGCAATGCACGATGTTCTTGCCCATCGCCGCCAGGAGCGGCTGCGCCAGGGCGAAATCCCCGGCACGGCCGCCGACCATGAAGGTCAGGGTGCCGGCCTCGGCGCCGCCGGTGCCGCCGGACACCGGCGCGTCGAGCATCGGGTTGCCGTGTTCGGCGGCGGCCTTGGCCACTTCCCGCGCGCTGATCGGGTCGATGGTGGAGCAGTCGATCAGCAGCACGCCGGGGCGAACGTGGGCCAGCAGCCCGTCTTCGCCGAGGTAGACCGCCTTCACGTGGGGCGACGCCGGCAGCATGGTGATGATCACCTCGACGTTGCGCTGCGCCAGATCGGCGGGCGATGCCACGGCCGTCGCGCCCGCCTCGACCGCCGCCGCTACCGCGCTGGCGGAGAGGTCGAAGACGCTGAGTGCGTGACCGCCCTTGAGCAGGTTGCGCGCCATGGGCCCGCCCATGTTGCCGAGACCGAGAAAACCGATGTTCATGGTGGATGCCTCTTGAGTGTGCGTGCGCGAGCGCGCCGGACAGGCGCGCTCACCCGGCCCTCTCCCGCGGGAGAGGACGTTATTTCAGCGTGATGGTGGTGTTCACCGCGCCGCCCACGTCGCTTTCGTCGAACCAGCGCTGGGTGACCGTCTTGGTCTGCGTGTAGAACTGCACGACCTGCTTGCCGTAGGGGCCGAGGTCGCCGAGTTTGGAGGCGCGCGAACCGGTGAAGGAGAACATCGGCACCGGCACCGGGATCGGCACGTTGATGCCCACCTGGCCGACGTCGATCTCTTCCTGGAAGTGCCGCGCCGCCGCGCCGGAGCGGGTGAAGATGGCGGTGCCGTTGCCGTTGGGGTTGGCGTTGATCATCTCGATGGCTTCGTCCAGGGTCGCCGCATGCATCACGCAGAGCACCGGGCCGAAGATTTCTTCCTTGTAGATGCTCATCTGCGGGGTGACGCCGGAGAAGATCGTCGGGCCGACGAAGTTGCCGTCGGCATACCCGCTGACGGACGGGTTGCGGCCGTCCAGGGCGAGCTGGGCGCCTTCGGCAACGCCGCGTTCGATCAGGCTGCTGACGCGATCCAGCGCCGCGCAGGAGACCAGCGGGCCGACGTCGGTGCCTGGCTCCACGCCGGCGCTGACCGTCAGCGTCTGCGCCTTGGCGACCATGTCCGGCAGCCATTGCTGCGCCTCGCCCACCAGGATCGCCACCGACAGCGCCATGCAGCGCTGCCCGGCCGCGCCGAACGCGGCGCCGGCGAGGTTGTTGAGAGTCTGCTCCTTGTGCGCGTCGGGCATGACGATGGCGTGGTTCTTCGCCCCCATCATGCACTGCACGCGCTTGCCGGCCTGGCTGGCGCGGTTGTAGACGTGGGTGCCGACCCTGGTCGAACCGACGAACGACACCGCCTTGATGTCCGGGTGGTCGCAGATCGCGTTCACCGCATCGACGCCGCCGTGGATGACGTTGAGCACGCCGGCCGGAACGCCGGCCTGCAACGCCAGCTCGGCGAGGCGCATGGTCACCATCGGGTCCTGTTCGGACGGCTTGAGGATGAAGGTGTTGCCGGTGGCGATGGCCATCGGGAACATCCACAGCGGGATCATCGCCGGGAAGTTGAACGGAGTGATCCCGGCGCAGACGCCCAGCGGCTGCATCAGCGTGTAGGTGTCCACCCCGCCGGCGACGTTGTTGGCCAGTTCGCCCAGTTGCAGGTTGCCGATCCCGGCGGCGTGCTCGACCACCTCCAGGCCACGGAACACGTCGCCCTCGGCGTCGGCCAGGGTCTTGCCCTGCTCGGCGGTGAGGATCGCCGCGAGTTCCTTCATGTTTTCGCGGATCAGTTGCTGGTACTTGAGGAAGACCCGCGAGCGGGCGCCGATCGGCGTCTTGCGCCAGGTCTTGAAGGCCTGCTTGGCGCTGCTCACCGCGGCCTCGATTTCCTCGGGCGTGGCGAACGGCACCCGCGCCAGGACTTCCTGGGTCGCCGGGTTGATCACGTCGCGCCATTGCGTGGTGCGCGACTCGACGAGCTCGCCGCCGATGAGGAGTTTGACGTTGGGAATGCTGGTGCTCATGGTCGATGTCCTGACTGTCGTTGTGCGAAACCTGCGCGGCTCAGCGCGCAGGAAGGAGGCGTCGGCCGCTCAGGGCGTATCCAGCGCCGGCGATGCGCGGCGCGACTGCGCCGGTTTCATGTTGTCGATGGCGGCCCGGTCGCCCTGCATCAGCGCCGTGCAGAACAGCGCCACCACGCCCATCCCGATCAGGTAGGCGACCACGTAGCGCGGGCTGCCGTCAGCCGCGCCGAGCAGCGAGGTGGCGATCATCGGGGCGAAGCCGCCGCCGAGCACGCCGGCCACCTGCACCGCGAGGGAGATGCCGCTGTAGCGGATCTGGGCCGGGAACTGCCGGGCGAAGAGCAGCGACTCGGGCGCGTAGAGGATCGGGAAGACCACGCCCACCGCCAGCACCATCGCCCACCAGACCAGCAGCGGCTCGCGGGTGCCGAGCATGCTGAAGAACGGATAGACGAACGCGCAGAGCAGCAGCAGGCCGGCGAAGTACAGGCGCTTCTGGCCGACCTTGTCAGACAGCCAGCCACAGAACGGCATGGTGAGCAGGGAAATCGCCGCGCCCGCGGTGATCGCGTGCAGCACGTCGGCGCGGGGAATCTTCAACTGGTTGGCCGCGTAGGCCAGGGCGAAGGTCACCGCCATGTAGAACCAGGCGTTCTCCGCCATGCGCGCGCCGATGATGGTCAGGGTCGCGCGCGGGTACTTGCGCACCACTTCGAACAGCGGCACGCGGACTTCGCGCTTCTGCTCCTTGAGCTTCTCGAAGTCCGGCGACTCGGCGACCTTCACGCGGATCAGCCAGCCGACGCCGAGCAACACCACGCTGGCGAGGAACGGCAGGCGCCAGCCCCAGCTCATCATCTGCTCCTCGGGCAGGGTCGCCACCGCGCCCATGGCCAGCGAGGACAGCACCAGGCCGGCGCCGACGCCGGTCTGCGGCAGGCTGCCGTAGAAGCCCTTCTTGCCTTCGGGGGCGTGTTCCACCGCCATCAGCACGGCGCCGCCCCACTCGCCGCCGACCGCCATGCCCTGCAGGAAGCGCATCAGCACCAGGATCACCGCGGCCCAGTAGCCGATCTGTTCGTAGGTGGGAATCAGGCCGATGGCGATGGTCGGGATGCCCATCATCATCAGCGTCATCATCAGCATCGACTTGCGCCCGATGCGGTCACCGAAGTGGCCGAAGATGATGCCGCCCAGCGGCCGGCCGATGAAGCCCACGGCGTAGGTGGCGAACGCGGCCAGCACACCGGTGATGGGGTCGAGGGCGGGGAAGAAGAGTTTGTTGAAGACCAGCGCCGCGGCGGTGCCGTAGAGGAAGAAGTCGTACCACTCGATGGTGGTACCCGCCATGCTGGCGAGACCGGCGATGCGGTAATGCTTGCGGCCGGATCGGCCACCTGTCGATAGCGATTCGTTCATGGTTGCCTGCTCTATTGTTTTTGTCGTTAGGGCTTTGCAAGGTCACGGAAGCGGCTGGTAGCAGCGACCGGCTTCGAGTATAGGTGTGCAAACTTCCGATAAGTCAGAACAAAAGCACCGGTTGGATATGCAAAAAAATCTCATGCTCGCCAGTCAGATGAACTGGGACGACCTCAAGTTCTTCCTCGAAGTGGCGCGCACGCGCACCGCCAGCAGCGCTGCCAAACGCCTGAATGTGGACTACACAACGGTGTCGCGGCGCATCCGCGCGCTGGAGAAGGCGCTGGGCGCGCTGCTGTTCGAGAAGTCGCGCTCGGCCGGCTTCGTGCTGACCCCCGAGGGCCTGCACCTGCTGGGTTACGCGGAGTCGCTGGAAAGTACCCTGCAGGCCGCCTGCGAGCAGGTTTCCGGGGCCAGCCTGGCGTTGTCCGGGCATGTGCGCATCGGTTCCACCGAGGGTTTCGGCAGCTTCTTCGTGGCGCCGCAGCTGAGCCATTTCCAGGACGTCTACCCGAACATCTCCATCGACCTGCTGCCGGTGCCGCACTTCATCAGCCTGTCGCGCCGCGAGGCGGACATCGCCATCACCCTGGAACGCCCGGAGCGCGGGCCTTACGTCTGCTCCAAGCTGTGCGACTACAACCTGCGCCTCTACGCCACCGCCGAGTACCTGGCGCAGCATCCGCCGATCGGGTCCGTGGAGGACCTCGCCGGGCACAGCTTCATCACCTACGTCGACGACCTCGCCTTCAGCCCGGAGCTGCTCTATCTGGAGCGCGTGGTGCCCAACGCCAGCAGCCAGCTGCGCAGCACCAGCGTGGTTGCCCAGTACCTCTCGGCGTTGCAGGGCCGTGCGCTGGCGATCCTGCCGTGCTTCCTCGCCGGACCGGACCCGCGCCTGGTGGAACTGCTGCCGCAGCAGGTGCAGGTCACCCGGCAGTTCTGGATCTACTACCGCGAGGACCTGCGCCGGCTCAAGCGCATCACCCAGGTCAGCGAATACCTGCGCGCCTGCACCGAGGCCAATCGCGCCTTCCTGCTCGGCGAATCGCGGCAGATGAGTTTTCTGTAGGTTCGGGTGGGTTGGTGCGCAGGGCGCACCTACGGGAGGACGCCCTACGGCTCGTCGCCGTCGGGTCAGCCGGGCGCGGGGGCAGCCGTGCGACCGAAGCGCTGCAGCTGCATTTCCTTCAGCCGGCTCAGGGTGCGGCGGAACGGAAAGGCCAGGTAGCCCTCGGTGTACAGCGCGTCCATCGCCACCTCGGCCTCGATGTAGAGCGGCACCTGGCGGTCGTAGCATTCGTCGACCAGGGCGATGAAGCGCCGCGCGCCGTCGTCGTGCTTCGACAGCCTGGGCAGTTCGCGGTCGCCGGCAGCCACCTGCTCGGCCGCGTCCTCGGTGCCACGGGCGATCTTGCCCTCGCCCTGGCGCGCGCTCATGTTCGGCACGCCGCTCAGCAGCACCGCATCGAACTGGTCGCAGAGCACGATGAAGTCGTAGGCCGCCAGCGGCCCCTTGCACAGGTCGTCGAAACGGCTCCAGAGCACCCGCGCGCTGCGCCGCACCACGGCGATCGGGCGGTGCGCCAGGGTCACCGGTTCGCGGGAGCCGGCATCGTCTCCCGCCAGCTGCCGGAAAACCGCCTCCAGGGCACCTGGCTGCCCGGCCTGGGCCAGCCAGTAACGCTGCAAGCCGGCGCCGGGATGCAGGCGGTGATCCTCGCCGCCGTCGAGGTTGACCACCTGCATGCAGCGGTTGATCGCGGCGATCGCCGGCAGGAAACGCTGGCGGTTGAAGCCGTCCGCATAGAGCTGCTCGGGCGGCTGGTTGGAGGTGGCGACCAGCACCACGCCCTGCTCGAACATCACCTCGAACAGCCGCCCGAGGATGATCGCGTCACCGATATCGGTGACGAATAGCTCGTCGAAACACAGCACCCTCACCTCGCGCCCCAGCTCCGTGGCCAGCGCCTGCAGCGGATCGGCGGTGCCGACCAGCTGGAACAGCCGCTGGTGCACCCAGCGCATGAAATGGTGGAAGTGCTGGCGCCGGGCCGGCACCTGAAGGCTCTCGTGGAAGCGATCCATCAGCCAGGTCTTGCCCCTGCCGACCGGGCCCCACAGGTACACGCCGCTGCCGGGCGAAGCGCCGCCACCGGCGTGGATGGCCTGCTGGCAGCGCTCGAGGATCTGCACGGCGTGCCATTGCGCCGGGTCCGACTGGAAACCCTGCTCGACCGCGAGGCGATACGCCGCCAGGGGAGAAAGCGAACTCATGAGTGAACTACCGAGGGAAGACCGCGCGAATGATGGGCCATCGCGGCGCGGCTTTGAAGTCGCGTCGCTGTCCCCGCCCGGCAATCTGCGTCCGACAGGTTCGCCGTTGCAACGAAGGGCAACTAACACCGACGAAACAATGCCTGGCCGCGCCCGGGAGTATCCACGCAAGTTCGAGGTCACAACTGGGTAACCGCGTGATTACGTTATCCCGGAGAACTGCCATGACGATCGAGATCAATACCCACAATTCCACCTGCGCCGTTTTCGTCGACGACCGCAAATACGAAAGTCCCCTTGACCAGGTACGCGTGACGACCGACGAGGCGACGCGCATGTCGGTACTTGAAATAGCCGGACGCCGCCAGCTCATCAGTGAACCTGATGCCGAGCACCTCATAGGTGCCGGCGCCGAAGACGCGCGTTTCAATCTATTGAAGGACGACTGAGCCGCGTCATTGAATCTTTTTGCGTAAATACAGTCTTTTCAGTACGCCGCATTAATCCGCGTATGGATGTATTCGCGGCGATGGATATAATCGCCGCGCCCAACGCGGCGACAAGTATCAAGAACGATAAAAAACCCGACGCAGCGCAGCGGTCCCTCCGCCTCGCCCAGCGTCCTCCATGTTCGATCAACAGGATCAATCGTGAATAAAGACGAACTGCGCGCAGAACTAGAGCGCCAGGCGCAACGCTATATGGATATTAACGGCGGAGAAGTCAAAACCTACGCTGCTCAACCGGAACCCGAGCGTAAGCCTTGGCGCAAGAAAGCCAGTGTGCTGGACCAAGCTTTCCAGCAGGAACTGCAAAAGATGGAAAAGGAACTGGAAAAAGCCGATACCCAAAGCGCCTGAGTATTTCCGCTTTCCTGATTACATGAATGCAGCGGCCGCCCTGAAAAAGTGCGGCCGCTGCGTATCCAGCATCGAACTTTAAGCATTCGCGACATTTCGTCGTATGCATTCAAGCTATCTCGGCGCTGACCGATAGGCTGCACAGGCCAGGGTGTTTGGCCGACTACCCGTGCACGTCAAACCGGATTCCGCCATGCCTTCGAACCTGAAGTTCAGCCACAAGATTCTGCTCGCCGCCTCGCTGGTGGTGGTGGTCGCCTTTTCGCTGTTCACCCTCTACAACGATTACCTGCAGCGCAACGCGATTCGCGAGGACCTGGAGAACTATCTGGGGGAAATGGGCGAAGTGACCGCCAGCAACATCCAGAACTGGCTGTCCGGGCGCCTTCTGCTGGTGGAAAGCGCGGCGCAATCGGTGGCCAACAACGATTCAGCAGACGCGATAGCCAACCTGCTGGAGCAAAAGGCGCTGACCTCCAGCTTCAACTTCACCTACCTGGGCACTCGCGACGGCGCCTTCACCATGCGCCCGGACGATCCGATGCCCGACGGCTACGACCCGCGCACCCGGCCCTGGTACAAGGATGCGCTCGCCGCCGGCGGCACCACGCTCACCGAACCCTACATCGACGCCGCCAGCAACGAGCTGATCATCACCATCGCCACCCCCGCGCGCCGGGACGGCCAGACCCTCGGCGTGGTCGGCGGCGACCTGGGGTTGCAGACCCTGGTGAAGATCATCAACTCGCTGGATTTCGAAGGCATGGGCTACGCCTTCCTGGTCAGCGCCGACGGCAAGATGCTGGTTCATCCGGACAAGAACCTGGTGATGAAATCGCTGAACGAGGCCTTCCCCGCCAGCCAGCTGAACATCGGCCCCGGCTTCAGCGAAGTCGAAGGCGCCGACGGCACGCGCATCGTCACCTTCGCCCAGGTGAAGGGGCTGCCCTCGGTGAACTGGTACGTCGGCCTGTCCATCGACAAGGCCAAGGCGTTTTCCATGCTGCAGGAATTCCGTACCTCGGCGATCGTCGCCACGCTGGTGGCGGTGGTGCTGATCCTGCTGCTGCTCGGCATGCTGATCCGCGTGCTGATGCAGCCGGTGCGGCTGATGGGCCGTGCGATGGAGGACATCGCCGAAGGCCAGGGCGATCTGACCAAGCGCCTGGAAATCCACTCGCGCGACGAGTTCGGCGACCTGGCGGACGCCTTCAACCGCTTCGTCGGACGGGTCCACGCCTCGATCCGCGAGGTGTCCTCGGCCACCGCCCAGGTGCATGAAGTTGCCCAACTGGTGGTCAGCGCCTCCAATTCGTCGATGAGCAACTCCGACGAGCAGGCCAATCGGACCCACAGCGTCGCCGCCGCGATCAACGAACTCGGTGCGACCGCGCAGGAAATCGCACGCAATGCCGCCGACGCCTCGCACCAGGCTTCCGATGTCCGCAACCTCGCCGAAGACGGCCGCCAGGTGGTGCAGAAGACCATCGGCGCGATGACCGACCTGTCCGGAAAGATTCGTTCGTCCTGTGACACCATCGAGGAACTCAACGGCAAGACCGCCAACATCGGGCAGATTCTCGAGGTGATCCGCGGCATTTCCGAGCAGACCAACCTGCTGGCGCTCAACGCCGCCATCGAAGCGGCGCGCGCCGGGGAAGCCGGACGTGGCTTCGCGGTGGTCGCCGACGAGGTGCGCAACCTCGCCCATCGCACCCAGGAATCGGCGGCGCAGGTGCAGCAGATGATCGAGGAATTGCAGGTCGGCGCGCGCACCTCGGTCAGCACCATGACCGAGAGCCAGCGCCACAGCGAACAGAGCGTGGAAGTCGCCAACCAGGCCGGCGAGCGTCTGGGCAGCGTGACCCAGCGGATTGGCGAGATCGACGGTATGAATCAGTCGGTCGCCGCCGCCACCGAGGAACAGACCACGGTGATCGAGTCGCTGAACGTGGATATCAACGAGATCAACCTGCTCAACCAGGAAGGCGTGGAAAACCTCCAGGCCACCCTGCGCGCCTGTGGCGACCTGGAAGGCCAGGTCACCCGCCTCAAGCACCTGGTGGACAGCTTCCGCATCTGACCCGCGGCGCCGCCGGCCTCAGTGGCCTCCGCCGCCCGCGGCCTTGGCGGTGAACGGCGGTTTGGCCAGCCAGATGATCAGGATCAGGCCGAAGAACATCCACCCGAGCAGGGTGAAGTACTCCACCGTCGAGAGCATGTAGGCCTGGCTCTCGACGATCTTGTCGATCTGCGCGTAGTGCGCGGTCGATGCCCCTCCCAACTGCTGCAGATACTGTTGCGTCGCCGGGTCGTAGGCGGTCACGTGCTCGGCCAGCTGCGCGTGGTGCAGGTCGGCGCGCCGCTGCCAGATCCAGGTGGTCAGCGACGAGGCGAAGCTGCCGCCAAGCACGCGCAGGAAGGTCGCTAGGCCAGAACCGTCGGCGATGTCCTTGGGCGGCAGGCTGGAGAGCAGGATGCTGGTGGTGGGCATGAAGAACAGCGCGATGCCCAGCCCCATGAACACCTGAACTTCGGCGATGTGGCGGTAATCCACCTCGGTGTTGAAGGTGGCGCGCATGAAGCAGGACGCCCCGATCACCAGGAACGAACCGCCGGACAGCAGGCGCATGTCGACCTTGTGCGCGAACCGCCCCACCAGCGGCGAGAGGAACACCGGCAGCAGGCCGATCGGCGCCGCGGCCAGGCCGGCCCACACCGGCGTGTAGCCAAGCTGCGTCTGCAGCCACTGCGGCAGCAGCAGGTTGATGCCGAAGAACCCTGAATAGCCGAGCACCAGCGCCAGCGTGCCGAAGGAGAAATTGCGGTAGCGGAACAGGCTCAGGTTGACGATCGGGTGCTTGTCGGTGAGTTCCCAGATCACCAGGGCGATCAGCGCCACCACCGCCACCGCGCCGCCGACCTGGATGAAGGTCGACTCGAACCAGTCCAGGTCGTTGCCCTTGTCGAGCACCACCTGCAACAGGCCGACGCCGATCACCAGCAGGCTCAGGCCGACGTAGTCGATGGGCTGATGAACGATCTTCTCCGGCCGTTTGCCCAACTGGCTCCAGACCACCAGGCAGGCGAACACGCCGATCGGCACGTTGATGAAGAAGATCCAGGGCCAGCTGTAGTTGTCGGTGATCCAGCCGCCCGCGATCGGTCCGATGATCGGCGCCACCACGGTCACCATCGCCAGCAGCGCCAGCGCCATGCCGCGCTTGGCGGCGGGGAAGATCGCCAGCAGCAGCGTCTGCGCCATCGGATACAGCGGCCCGGCGACGAACCCCTGCAAGGCGCGGAACAGCACCAGCTCGGGCATCGAGCGGGCGATGCCGCAAAGGAACGAGGTGATCACGAACAGCATCACCGCGGCGAGGAACAGCTTCACCTCGCCGAAGCGCCGCGCCATCCAGCCGGTCAACGGCAGGGCGATGGCGTTGCACACGGCGAACGAGGTGATCACCCAGGTGCCCTGCTCCGAACTCACCCCGAGGTTGCCGGCGATGGTCGGCAACGCGACGTTGGCGATGGTGGTGTCGAGCACCTGCATGAAGGTCGCCAGGGAAATCCCGATGGTCGCCAGCAGCATGCTCGCCGGGCGGAAGGCGTTATCGCTCATGGCAGGCTCCCGTCAGCGCCCGGCCACGCCACCGGCGCGGGTTCCCGGCGCGTTGCGCTGGATGATCTGCTCGATCAGCGCGTCGGCCTCGGCCAGTTGTCGCTCATACACGTCGGTGGAGAAACTCGGCTGCTCGAGCGGCTTCTGCGCCAGCAACTCGCCGTCCTGGTCGTGCAGGTCGACGTTTACGTCGGTGGACAGGCCGATCCGCAGCGGGTGCTTCTTCAGGTTGTCCTGCTCCAGGCGGATGCGTACCGGCAGGCGCTGGACGATCTTGATCCAGTTGCCGCTGGCGTTCTGCGCCGGCAGCAGCGAGAACGCGGTGCCGGTGCCGACGCCGAGGCTTTCCACGGTGCCGCGGTAGCGCACGTCGCTACCGTAGAGGTCGGCCTCGACCTCCACCGGCTGGCCGATGCGCATGTCGCGCAGCTGGGTTTCCTTGAAGTTGGCGTCGATCCAGATCTGCTCCAGCGGCACCACCGCCATCAGCGGAGTGCCCGGCTGCACGCGGGCGCCAACCTGCACGGAGCGCTGCGCGACATAGCCGCTGACCGGCGCCACCAGGCTGCTGCGCGCCTCGTCGAGGTAGGCCTGGCGCATCTGCGCCGCCGCCGCCTTGACGTCCGGGTGCGAGGCGATGTCGGTCTCGTCGACCAACGCGACGTTGGTATCCAGCTGCTGCTGCGCGGAGGTCAGCGCGCTCTGCGCCGAGGTCAGGGTATCGCGGGCGTGGGACAGCTCTTCCTGGGAAATCGCGCCGCCCTGGGCCAGCTTCTGGCGACGCTGGAAGTCGCTGCGCGCGCGCTCAACGTCGGTCTTGCGCGAGGCGACCTGGGCCTTGTAGGAGTCCACGTTGCTGTACAGCCCGCGCACCTGGCGCACGGTCTTCGCCAGGTTGGCTTCGGCGCTCTGCAGCGCGACTTCGCTGTCGCTCGGGTCGAAGCGCACCAGCACCTGGCCCTGCTCGACGTAGTCGCCATCGTCGGCGCCGATGCTGACCACCGTGCCGGTGATCTGCGGGGTTATCTGCACCAGGTTGCCGTTGACGTAGGCGTCGTCGGTGCTCTCGTGGAACCGCCCGTAGAACAGGTGATAGAGGTAAACCCCGAGCACGGCGAGGATCACCAGCAGCGCCAGGCCGATGAGCAGCGTCCTGCGCTTGCCGGAGGATTTGTTGTCGTTCTGTTCGGCGCCGTTGTTCCCGGCGTGCTCGACGGTGTTGGGCGTGGAATCGGCCATGGTCGTCTACTCAGCGTGAAGAGGTGGAGGCTGCGGCGAGCGGAGTCGCGGGCGAGCCGGAAATCTGGAAACCGCCGCCCAGTGCCTGCATCAGCAGCACCGCGCTGTCGACGCGCTGGGCGTTCAGGCTGACGAGCTGGCGCTCGGCCTGCAGCAGTTGCTGCTCGACACTCAGCGCGTCGAGGTAGTTGCCGATGCCGTCGCCGTAGCGCTGCATGGCGATGTCGAAGGAGCTGCGGGCGATGTCGCGGGCGCGCTGCTGCTGGAGGATCTGCTGGTCCAGCGAGCGCAGCTGGGTGATGCCGTCGCCGATATCGCCGAGCGCCGCGAGCAGCGTCTGGTTGTACTGCGCCACGGCGAGGTCGTAGTCGGCATCGCGGCCGGCCAGGTCGGCGCGCCGACGGCCACCGTCGAAGATCGGCAGCGACAGCGCCGGTCCGACCTCGAAGAAGCGGCTCGGCCCACCGAACAGGGCGTCGCCGAGCACCGACTTGATACCGGCGGACGCCGTCAGGTTGAGGTTCGGGTAGAAGCGCGTCTTGCTGGCATCGATGTCCCGCGACGCCGCCTCGACGCGCCAGCGCGCGGCCACCAGGTCCGGGCGCCGGCCGATCAGCTCCGCCGGCAACTGCGCCGGCAGGCTCACCGCGGTCGGGGCGATCAGCTGCGGACGCGGCAGCTCGGCGCCGCGGTCCGGGCCCTTGCCCAGCAGCACCGCCAGGCGGATCTGCGCACTGCGCACCTGCTGGCGCGCGGCGGTCAGCGTCGCATCGGCCGCGGCTTCCAGGCTCTGCGTCTGCTGCAACTGGTATTCGCTGTCGATCCCGGCGGCGTATCGGCGCTGCGACAGCTCGAGCATGTCGCGGGTGCGCTTGAGGTCCTGCTCGGCGATGTCCTGGGTGCGGAACGCCAGGCCGAGGTCGTTGTAGCCGCGCGCCACGTTGGCAGCGAGCGTCAGCCGCGCGGCCTGGCCATCGACTTCGCTGGCCCGCGCGCGCCCCAGCGCCGCTTCCCAGGCGGCACGCTCGCCACCCCAGAGATCGAAGCTGTAGCTGGCATCCACCGACAGGCTGCGCAGCGTGCCGTAGCGTTCGCCCTGGCCACTGGGGTCATCGATGCGCGACTCGCGCGAGCGGCTGACGGCGGCGTTGAGGTCGACATTCGGCTGGCGCTCCGCATCGGCGGCGAGCGCGGCGGCGCTGGCCTGGCGCGTACGCGCGTCGGCCACCTGGAGGTCGGGGCTGGAGGCCAGCGCTTCGCGAATCAACGCATCGAGGCGCGCATCGCCAAGGCTGTTCCACCAATCGGCACGCGGCCAGGCGGCCGGCGTCAGCCGCTCGGCGGCCAGGGTACGCTCGCTGCTCAGGGTGGCGGCGTCGAGCAGCGCACCCTGCGGCTGCAACCCGCGTGACGAGGCGCAACCGGCCAGCGCCAGGGCCACGCACAGGGCGCAAAGGGAAAGGCGTGCGTTCATCTCAATGCGCTCCCAAGTCATCCGGCAACAAGCCGGTGGGCGTCAGCACCTTGCGCAGCAGCCGGTCCAGCTCCTTGAACTCCTCGCGGGTCAGGGGCTGTGTCAGGTCGTTCAGCGCATCGGCGGCGATGGACATGATCTGCTGGCTGAAGGCATTGCCCTGCTCGGTCAGCAGGAGGCGCACCTGGCGCCGGTCCGCGTCGCAGCGCACCCGCGTCAGCAGCCCCTTGTTCTCCAGCCGGTCGAGCATCCGCGTCATCGCCCCGCTGTCCAGCGACAGCGCCCGGCACAGGGCNNAGGTACTTGTCCAGCAGGCGGTCCTTCTGCTGGTTGACCAGCGCGAGGAGGTGGCCGATGGAGTAGCGCAGGGGAAAATTGTCGCGATCGTAGTGCTGCATGTTCTCTGCCTAGTCAGCTATACGCAAAGAACAATACTGCCTAGGCAGCTATTAGACCATGACAAATCCTGCAACAGTCTTTCGCCTTAATCGAACAGGTTGCCCACCGTGCGGGCAAAGAAAAAGGCGCCCTCAGGCGCCTTCGTCGTTAGTTTTGCCGGGCGGAGGACCCTCGCCCTCCCCGTCCTTGAGCTGCTCCCACAACGCCTGGGCGTCGGGAAACTCGGTGCCATCCTCGCTGCTCAGCGCCTCCGGATCGTAGCGCCGCACGCAGCCCTCGCCGACGGTGGGCGGCGCTTTCGAGGTGGCACGGTCGAGGGGATCGCTCACGGGCAACTCCGGTTCAGTCGAACACGACGGTCTTGTTGTCGTGGACCAGCACGCGGTCTTCCAGGTGGAAGCGCAGCCCGCGGGCGAGTACCCGGCGCTCGACGTCCTTGCCCAGGCGCACCAGGTCTTCGATGCTGTTGCGGTGCGAGATGCGCGCCACGTCCTGCTCGATGATCGGGCCGGCATCCAGTTCCTCGGTGACGTAGTGGCAGGTCGCGCCGATCAGCTTCACCCCACGCAGCGACGCCTGGTGGTACGGCTTGGCGCCGACGAACGAGGGCAGGAAGCTGTGGTGGATGTTGATCACCTGATGGGCGAAACGGCGGCACAGGTCCGGCGGCAGGATCTGCATGTAGCGCGCCAGCACCACGGTGTCGGCCTGGTGCTCCTCGACCAGGCGCGAGACCTCGGCGAACGCCGGCTGCTTGTCCTGCGGATCGACCGGCACGTGGAAGAACGGAATGCCGTGCCATTCCACCATGCTGCGCAGGTCCTGGTGGTTGGAGATCACGCAGGGGATTTCGCAATCCAGATCGCCGCTGTGCCAGCGGTGCAGCAGGTCGGCCAGGCAATGCGATTCGCGGCTCGCCATCAGCACGACGCGCTTCTTCTGCGCCGAATCGCTGATCCGCCAGACCATCGAGAACTGCTTGGCGATCGGTGCGAAGGCCTGGCGAAACTCTTCCAGATCGAACGGCAGCGACTCGGCGCGGATTTCATGGCGCATGAAGAACCAGCCGCTCTGGTGGTCCGAGTGGTGGCTCGCCTCGCTGATCCAGCCGTTGTAGGTGGCCAGGAAGTTACTGACTTTGGCGACAATACCGACGCCATCCGGACAGGCGATGACCAGCCGAAAAGTGCGCATTTCTTTACTCCAGATTCACAAAGGCGGCCATTCTAGCCACACCCGTGGAAACTTTCAGTAACTGTCGCCAGGCGCCAGCCCTCGCCCGGCCAACGGCAGGCCGGCGGGCGCCGCTTAATTGTCCCGACGAAGAAAGCCGACGCCTCCTGCGGGTGTTGCGAGACCAACTTCACGGCGACTGGCACTGACCTTTCATCAATCGTCCCCCAATAAAACCCGGCTAATTAAAAACAACCCTTGCCCATCCGTTAGATGTTTACTTGGCAAACAGCGATGACTATTATTGAGCCACTATCAACCCCCACTATTTAAGGTAAGCCAATGTCGCTGATCAATGAGTACCGCGCCACGGAAGAAGCCATCAAAGAACTTCAGGAACGCCTGAAGAATCTGTCGCAAGACGACAAACTGCAGAAGGAGTTGGAGTTCGAAGGCAAACTGCGCGCACTCATGGGCGAATACTCCAAGTCGCTGCGCGACATCGTTGCCCTGCTCGACCCGGACGCCCGCCAGTCCAAGGCACCGCGCGCCAGCAAGGCGACCGGCACCGGCGCCACCAAGCGCGCGCGCAAGGTCAAGCAGTACAAGAACCCGAACACCGGTGAAGTCATCGAAACCAAAGGTGGCAACCACAAGACGCTGAAAGAGTGGAAAGCCAAGTGGGGTTCGGATGTAGTCGAAGGCTGGTCGAGCTTTCTCGGTTGATTGAACGCCAATAAAAAACGCCGGCAATT